>JAPFCO010000048.1 GCA_026169505.1 Pseudogracilibacillus sp. | reverse complement strand
GATAGAACAAATAATTCACAGGGAAAAGGAGTTATTCACCACATACTTTCTCGAAAAAGTGTATTTGCACGTAAAATGGCGGGAACTAAAGAAGATATTCAGATTGTCGCTACAAATATAGATACAGTTTTTATTTGTATGTCACTGAACGATGATTACAATCTCCGTAGACTAGAGCGTTACCTTTCTATCGCTTGGAACAGTGGTGCAACACCGGTTATTGTACTTACAAAATCTGATTTATGTAATGAAATAGAAGCAAAGCTTCATGAAATATCTTCTATTGCAATAGGGGTAGCAGTACATGTTACAACAAGTACTTCTGATGAAGGGTACCAATCCTTAAAATGTTATCTATCGAGCGGTAAGACAGTAGCTTTTATAGGTTCATCTGGAGTTGGAAAATCGACCTTAATCAATTGTCTGATCGGACAAAGTATATTAGATACAAATGAGATCAGGGATGATGATAAGGGCAGACATACTACTACAAGACGAGAACTGATTATGATTCCAAATTTAGGTGTTGTTATAGACACGCCCGGTATGAGGGAACTAGGAATTATGAGTGCAGATTTAACGAAATCCTTTTCCGATATTGATGAACTTGCTTTTGATTGTAAATTTAATGACTGTACACACAATCATGAGCCAAACTGTGCAGTGCAAAAAGCCATTATAGATGGCGTTTTGTCAATAGAAAGGCTAGAAAGCTACTGGAAGCTAAAAAGAGAAACCAAGTATGAAGGCTTGAATTCTAAAATGATTGAAAAAGAAAAGATAAGTGACTGAGTATTGCGGGCGATTTTTACCAGGCTTGCGGTTATTTGTACCAAGCATTGCGGGTAAATGTACCAGTCCTTGCGGACTTGTTTACCAGCTGTGTGAAAAAGGCATGAATAGAACCTTATAATTCTATTCATGCCTCGCTTTGTGTTTATGATAGTATTTGTTTAAAGTCTATATTTCTATAGCATTAATCCCAAGTTTTTCGCGCATAGATACGGCCCCATCAATAAATATGTCATATGAATTATGGATAATGCGATCTAGTATAGCCTCCGCTAATGTTCCATCTCCAAGTTTCTCATACCAACCTTGTATGTCAAATTGAGAACAGAAAATGTTTGATTTCTTAGTCGTATAGCGTGAATTAATAATTTCCAAAAGTAAAGTTGCTTCCTCTTTTGAAAGCTCGAATAACAGCCACTCATCAATGATCAAGAGATCAACTTTGATGAGCTTTTTCATTAATTTTGGATAACTACCATCGGCCTGATATGTTGCTACTTTAAACTCTTCTAAAAGATCTGGCAACCGAACATATTTCACTTTGTAAAATTGACGACAAGCCTGTACACCAAATGCAATTGCTAGCCATGTTTTACCCGCACCAGAGACTCCTTTAAAAACAATATCCCTACCTTCTGCTATATAATTTCCTGTAGAGAGTTTCATTAATAGATCTTTGTTTAGTTTACGATCTGGATCGTAAATAATTTCTTCAATTGCTGCTTCCTCAGGGAATGTGGCTTGTTTCAAAAGACGATTTAATTTATTATTTTTACGAACACTTTCTTCATAATCTAATAAAAGACCTAGTAAGTCATCAAATACAATGTACCCTATACAGTAGACACTTTAAAAAAGACTACTCTATAGGGTACATTGTATATTGTTAAGAAGCGGTGGCTTCTATTTTTGATTGTTTCTCTTGTCAGATAAACTCCTATCTATCCAAGATAGATTGTTTAGCTAGGATAATAATTGACGGTATTCGAATCCTGGGACAGAATGTTTTTATAGTTGGCATTCTACTGTGACTGGGAAATGATCACTTGGGTAGTCTCCACCTATCAAATCGGTATTTATTTTAATACGATTGACATTTGATACATTTCTTACAAGTATCCAGTCAATCCGCTCACCGCCTGGATCTGGATGGAGATTGTTTTTGGTGTCGCTAGTTTTGTTCTTATTTTCCCTTGCCAGCTCCCACGTATCCGTAAAAGGGCCTTCCTCTGTTAATATTTGATATGTAGATGTTCCTGCATCACAATTGAAATCGCCGGTAAGAAAAATAGAATCATTTTTACCGAACTCTTTTACCTTGTTATTAATGAGGTAAGCACTTTTGAAACGAGATGCTTCAGATATATGATCGAAGTGCGTATTCATGTGATAAAAGTTGTTACCAGTCTTTTTATCGAAAAAATGTATCCACGTTACCATTCGGGGCCATTCGTTGCCAAAAGTCATAGAACCTACGTCATATGGTGTATCAGAAAGCCAGAAATGGTCGTATGCCAATACTTCAAAACGATCTTTTCGATAAAATATTGCCATGTAATCATCCTTGCTTCCACCTCTTCTTCCTAAACCTAACCAGTCCAATTCATCGTTTAGGGCGATAATATCTTTGATCTGAGAAAAAAGACACTCTTGAGTCCCTATAATGTCAGGCTTTTCACGTTGAATGATAGTAGAAATGAGTCCTTTGCGTAAATGCCAGTCATTCTCGGGATTATCGTCAATATGTAGCATGTTGTACGTCATTATTTTAATGGTCATTTTAGACATAACTCCTTTTATTCATAAATTAATGAAGATAGAATCTATCGATTTTTCACCGTTTGGCCTTGTATCGCACTTCTTGACATTCCACACGGCAGTAGTATATTGTTTATACATTATATTTTAATAAGAAGGGGATTTTACAATGAACGTTCTTAAGTACGCTTTAAAGAAGAACTCCATTATTGTTTCTTTAACTAATACAGATGATTTGGATAAAGCTTTAAAAGCAGAAAGTAATATTATTATTCTTATACAAGCTGATTTACAAACTCTAAAGGAAATAACAGATAGAATCACAGAAACAGATAAGCTTATATTTGTACATATGGATCTAATCAAAGGATTAAAAAGAGATATATCCGCCATCCGTTTTTTAGCTGACTATATAAGAGTGGACGGTATTGTTACTACCCATGCAAGCCTAATAAAAATAGCAAAGCGATTACAGCTGTTGACCATCCAGCGTGTTTTTATCCTTGATACTGCTTCCATTAAACAGGGGATAAAATCCATTCAAGATTCACAGCCTGATGCAGTAGAAATACTCCCTGGGATTGCCGTGCCACACATTAAACAATACATTCGTTCCCTTAAACCGATTGTTATTGCAGCAGGCCTCATAAATACGGAAGAGGAGATTGCTGATATATTGAATAATGGTGCTGAGGGTATTTCAAGCAGTTCAACGGATTTATGGAATCTTTCGTCATCTCCAAAAGAATAATGGTAAGATTATTTATATACTTTTTGTTTTGATGGCAGATGGCAATTCAGCAATAGACTTGATAATAAAATCAGGCTGATATGCACAGTCAGCAGGAATCTGTTCATCAGATGCTCTAATCCAAACAGTTTTCATGCCTGCCTCTATTCCGAGACGCACATCTGTATTTAATCGATCCCCCACAACGACACAATTTTCGGGAACTACGGCTAAATCTTCTATGAGGAGCTGTGCTAATAGTTGCGACGGCTTGCCAATCACTTTCTGTACCTTTCTCCCCGTCGATGCTTCTAAAGCGGCAATGATGGCTCCTGCATCGACAAGTCCTCCACTTGGCGTGGGGCAAACGGAATCAGGATTTGTCGCAATGAAGTTCGCTCCGTTTTTAATGCTCTGAAATGCGTACTGGATTTTTTGATATGTTAATGTCGTGTCAAAGCTTACGAGTACAGTGTCTGCTTTATCCATTTCTACTAGAGGAACGCCTACCTCTAATAATTCCGATTGCAATTGTTTTTCTCCAATCATAAAGACTTTTCCATAGGTTGGATTTTTCTTTAGATATCTGGCGGTTAACCAACCAGACGTGACAACTTCTTCCACTCTAGCATCAATAGCCATATCGTTTAATTTCTCCGCATAGAATTTCCTACTAAATCTTGGATTATTGGTGACAAAACGAATTTTCGCGCCTGTTTCACGTAACTTTTTTAAGACGCTATCCCCTCCAGGGATTGGTTCATCTCCGATATATAT
>JAPFCO010000238.1 GCA_026169505.1 Pseudogracilibacillus sp. | reverse complement strand
CATCCTTTGTTTAATTGGACTTGCTCTTTTTATATTTGCAACGAGTACCTTAAAATGGATCGGCCTACTTGCGTTCATCCCCTTAGGAATCCGCCTATTATCGTACATTTGGTATGAACGACATTTGGGTAATGATTAAAAAATGATTTTTTAAAATAATTTCAGTAACATAACGCATATATAACAACTCTCACCCAATTCAATGTGTGAGAGTTTTTCTAATTTCTATTATCTATCAGCAACAATTTGCACAATCTTACATCCTTTATTGTAATATCTATCTAATTAGATTATAATCTAATTAGATTTTCAAGGAGGCCATGTAAATGCAGTTGGATCGAATCGTTCATTTCCATAAAATAGTTGGTGATAAAACTAGAATTAAAATAATTTCGATGTTAAAACATGGCCCACTTCATGGGCAAGCATTGGCAGATAAGTTAGGGTTAACCCCGCCTACTATTTCATATCACATGGCAAAATTAAAAGAAATAGATGTTGTTTTTCAACGGCGAGATAAAAATACTATCTATTTCTATTTAAATGAGAAAAAGCTAAAATTACTGGCTGAGGCAATATTACATATTGGCGAAAAGTCAATAGAGTCAGACTTAATCTCCAAAGAAAACAAGGATTATGTGATTACGCAGTTTTTTAATGATGAAGGAAAACTGCTCAATATTCCTGCTAAACAAAAGAAAAAACTGATTGTTTTGGAACATCTTATTCAAGGATTAAAAATGAATCAAAGCTATGAAGAAAAGGAAGTAAATGAATATATTAAACAATTCTACGGTGATTACGCAACGATTCGCCGCGAATTAATTATGTGTCATTTTATGAATAGACACCAGGGGAAATATGAGTTGAATCCAAAAGAAATCTGGCTCATTTGATCATCATATATGAATATTTCTTTATCACTACCTTGACTCTTTTGCACTTCTGTTGAGTCAAGGTTTTGTTCAACCAACTAATTAGATGGATATGAAAGTAGATGGTGAAGATGAATAATTGGATTGCGTGGAAGCAGGAACAAAACTATCAAAAATTGTTTTGGTCAGGTACTGTTAGTGGAATAGGAAACCGATTTACACAAGTTGCCACCCTCACATTGATCTATCAAATAACTGGTTCAGGGTTTCTGATTGGAATCCTCTTCGCGATACGTATGTTACCATTTTTAATTTTAGCCCCAATTGGTGGAATACTAGCTGATCGTTTTCCAAAAAGAAAAGTACTTATTATGGTCGATGTAATCCGAATGCCATTTGCGATAGCTCCGATTTTCGTTCATGGACCGGAAGATTTATGGATTTTGTTTACAAGCGCTTTTATTTTAGCTACCGGAGAAGCATTGTATGCTCCAGCAAGGATGGCATCTATTCCCGAAACGGTTAAACAAGATAATTTACTTTATATTAATGCAATCGAGCAAATAATGGTTGGCGGTGTGCTAATTTTGGGATCTAGTGCTGGTGGAATCATTTCCTATCTATTTGGATTACATCTACCGTTTATTTTAGATGGGGTTGGCTTTTTATGCTCTGCTTATATATTAACCAAAATGACTGTACAACAACCTGTCACTGCAACGCTGAATGAAAATAGTAATATAGTAACTCAACCTAAAAAATCCATCTGGAAGTATATTTTTGGTTCTTCTGCACTGATGATATTTATCATCATTGAATTAACTATGCCTATAGCAAATGGGATCGATAATGTATTGATAAGCGTCTATGCACTTGATGTGTTTGACATGGGAGATTTGGGTGTCGGATTTATGTATGCAATGATGGGGTTAGGGTTTGTCTTAAGTTCTTTTCTTTCTAACATGCTTCAACGAAAGTTAGTGCTGCTCATGGTTGTTTTTATCGCATTTGAAGGGTTGGGACATATCTTCCTAAGCACAGCTACCACCTTTGCATATGCTCTGTTCATTGTATTATTGATCACATTTGTCGGGGGCTTAAGCAATATTTGCTTATCTACCATTATTATGACAACTGTTCCTAGATCAATGCAGGGCAGATTTTTTGGGATAACAGCAATGATCTCCAATACTAGTTTAGGTATTTCAATGGGGCTAGCAGGATTTTTGTTAGAAACATTTGGTCCTAGAACATTAAGTTTCTATGTTGGAATAACCTACATTATACTCACCATCTTTTATACGTTTTTATTTAGAAAAGTTAAAGTTGGATAAGTAGATGAAATTATGATAACTTTCTAATATCACAAAAGGCACAAAGGACTAAGTCATGATTCATTTAGTGACTTATAACCCTTTGTGGTCTTCTATTGCAACAATTTGATCAATCATTTGTTTAACTTCTAATTGAACCTTTAACTAATCTCCATCTCCAACAACGCACTACTTAAACTTTTCCCATGTGCATCTATAGCAAGTGAGGTAGTTACCCCACCTAATAAACTATCATAACAAACAAAATTAAATGCCTTGATATTCGGTAGTTCATACCTAATTACTTCTCCTTCGACAATCCCTTTAAAATGTTCCTTAACAGCCACTGCTGTTACTTTTTCAGACAGAAATTCATAATCCGCTTCATCGAAGGGAATCAACGATAGATTTAAAATATTCCCTTTGTCTCCTGCCCTACTATGAGCAATTTCATATAGTTTCATAACATCACTCCATTCTATTTATTTTCCATAAAATCAACTCTAGGCTGGACTTTATCCCGAGAAATTAGCGTTGAAATAATCCCTACTGAATTTGTCACGCTTTTCCTGACACCACCGCCCGCTGCTGGACCGTTTAAATATAAAGATTCCACTTCTTCACCCACTAATTCTGCCAGTTCTTTACTCTGATGTCGCCCTGCTGCACGTACTCGTACTTCATAAGGATCCCCTTCACGAAAAGTGTTTCGATGGATGGAAGAGACACCAATTAAATCGATCCGTAAATGTTCTAAATGCCCTGCTAGTCTTTCCTGTAAAATCTCTTTCGCTAGTTCTGCCCGTCCTAAAGCATCTGTACCTGCATACGAGATTTCTCCTTCTCCCATATAACCAGCATGATATCCTACTGATACTTTTAATTTGGCAGGACGTTCTTGCCCATTTCCTCTTTTAACGAAAACTGCATTGTCGCCCATATCATTCAATTCGACCGAAGTAAAATCGGCAGTTACATCCGGCGTAATATATGTAGCAGGATCATGTACTTCGTATAATAATTGTTCTTTTACCGTGCTAAGATTAATTAATCCTCCCGAATCTTCTGCTTTCGTTATTGTTGCGTCACCATTTGAGTCGATGATGGCATAAGGAAACCCTATATTTGCTAGATTAGGTACATGCTTTTTCATCGAATCGGCGAAATACCCTCCGCTTACTTGTGCCCCACATTCTAATAAATGCCCTATGACCGTCCCCTGACCTAACTTTTCATCATCAGATTGTGACCAACCATAATGGTGTACTTGTGGAGCTAAAAATAAAGATGGATCCGCTACTCTTCCGGTAATAATAATATCAGCATCTGAATCAAGCGCTGGCAATAAGGCATCTATACCTAAATAAGCATTCGCCGAAAGAATTGGTTCATACGTACTTAAAGACTGTCCCGTCTCTAATGTCATATACGTTTCATCCAGCTTATCTAGTACATCATCTCCTGTTACAACAGCAACTTTACAAGAAACACCTAGTTCTTCAGCAATTTCAAGCATCTTCTTACCGGCTGCACTCGGATTTGCTGCTCCCATATTCGTAATCATTTTTACCTTTTTATCCATTAATAAAGGTAATATGCTTCTGATTCTTTTTTCTAATAATGGATCATAGCCTGTATCTTTATCTTTTAATTTTCGTTGTTGGGCTAAAGCAATGGTTCTTTCAGCCAGACATTCAAAAACAATATAATCTAAATCTACATTTTTCAATAAATATTCAGCTGGCTCTAATCGATCACCTGAAAAGCCAGCACCTACTCCT
>JAPFCO010000108.1 GCA_026169505.1 Pseudogracilibacillus sp. | reverse complement strand
CCGTGGTTTCATGCCTTCTACAAAATGAACAATTTGAGCAATTACTAATCATCGATGATGGATCTACGGATAATTCCCTTAAACAACTTCAACAGTGGCATGATGGGAAACAGGTTAAAGTATTTAATAAAAAAAATGAAGGAAAGGCAATAGCCTTAAACCAATTATTATCTCATGTGACCTCTGACTTTATATTGGAGCTGGATGCTGATGATTGGCTTGATCCCAATGCTGTTTCCGTTATTAAAGAGCGTCTATCATGCCTTTCTGAGGATGTTTCAGTGTTGTATGGTAATCTTAGAAAGTGGAAGCAATTATCCGATGACGTTCTCTTTAAAGGGGTTTCCAAAGGTGTTGAGATTAACGGAGCAAATGATTTACTATCTTATCGTTTTCCTCTGGGTCCGAGAATATACCGAACTTCAACTTTAAAGGAAGAAGGAGGATTCCCGGTAATTGAGTTTGAAAATGGGAGAATGTATGAGGACGTAAGTGTGTTAAGTCGATTAATAAAGAAATCTAAGTTCTGTTATCATGATTTTACTGTTTATAATGTTCGGGAACATAATGAGAGCATCACAAAGAAAAATCATTCAAAGTGGGAAGCTTTCTTGAATTCCCAAAATCTTAAATAAAGAGAACAATGGATGATTATCCATTGTTCTCTAGAAAATTTTTTACTGTTGATATAATATAGTCCTGCTTTTGAACGGATAGCATAGGGAAGATAGGTAGTGCCAATAATCTATTGGCAATTCTCTCCGCAATCGGAAAGTTCCCCTCCTCATAATGAAGATACTGGAAAGCTTTCTGCAAGTGCAAAGGAACAGGATAATAAATAGCTGAGTCAATACCGTTATTTGTTAGCTCCAAAGCAAGTTCATCCCTGCTGTCTAATTCAATACAGTACTGATGGAAAGTATGTTTTCTATTTTCTATAATGGGTGGAACTTTAAAAAGACTGTTGAAGCTTTCAGTGTATCTTCTGGCAATATCCCTTCTTTTATCCAAAAAGGTGTCTAAATAACTAAATTTAACAAGTAAAATAGCTGCTTGGATTTCGTCTAGTCTACTGTTCATTCCTATTGATGAATGGTGGTATTTTTTTTCGCTTCCATGATTCCGGAGGCTATTAATTTTTTCATATAGTATCTTTTGATTCGTCACTACAAGGCCTGCATCCCCAAATGCCCCAAGGCTTTTGGAGGGAAAGAAGGAGAAGCATCCAATATCGCCAATTGCTCCAACCTTTTTTCCATCGTATTCTGTTCCAATAGCCTGACAGGCATCTTCTATGACTCTTAAGTTATGCGTTTGGGCAATTTCCATTATTTCCTTCATTTTAGCAGCTTGACCATACAAGTGTACTACGATTATAGCCTTGGTATTTTCGGTTAGAGCATCTACAATTTGGAAAGGGTCGATGTTATAAGTCTCATCTTCGATATCAACAAAAACAGGCTTTGCTCCTACTTGTGCAATTGCTTCTCCAGTCGCAAAAAAAGTAAAGGGTGTTGTAATTACTTCATCCCCTGGCCCGATGTTTAATGCTTTTAAAGATAACTGTAAAGCATCCGTTCCATTTGCTACCCCAAGACCATATGAAGTTCCTATATATTGAGCTATTAACTTTTCCAGTTTTTCTACTTTCTCCCCTAATATATATTGTCCACTATCTAAGACCTTGGAGAGGGCCTCTGATATGGGGTCTCTTATTAACTTCAATTCCTCCTTTAAGTCAACCATTGGTATCTGATTAAACCTACTGTTTGACACTCTATTCAACTCCATTCCCTTGATTTCCTATAGTTTCATATTGAATGCCTAACTGAGATATCTCATTCTTATTCAATTTATTCCTACCGTCTAAAATCAATTTGCAATTAATGAAGTTGTCGAATTTCAGAATATTATATTCTTGATGAAAGGCTTGAAGGATAACTACATCAACTTCCGAAACAAATTTATCTTTTAACGATAAAGGAGTTGCGCCATAGTTTACAATTTCACGGTCTGTAAATAATGGATCATTTACTAATAGATTCGCCTTTTTTTCTCTAAGTTGATCAATTAACAATAGGGTAGTTGATTTTGTCGGTTCTTTTACATTTCCTCTATAGGATAATCCCAAGATAAGAATATTTTTATCTTCTAAAGTCCCTATCCCTTTTTCGATTTTTGAAATTGCATAATTAGCCATACTGTCATTAATTTCTCTAGACAAAGGGGTCAGTCCCTGATTTAATCCTTTATTTATAAAAAAGTAAGGATAGATCGGGATGCAATGTCCTCCAACGCCAATACCAGGATCATGTAAATGCGAATAGGGTTGACTATTACTCGCAGCTATCACTTCGGACATATTGACACCTTGTTCTTCTGCAAACTGAGCAAGTTCATTTGCGAGAGCAATATTAACATCACGATACACACACTCGGCAACCTTAGTGAATTCAGCAGTTTCTAGAGAGTTTACTTCGATTAGCTTGCAACCCAAGGCTTTTTTATAAAAATTTGATGCCAGTTCAAGACTTTTATCATTGAGTCCGCCAACAACCTTTGGATAAGTTTGTAAATCTTGGACAATCTGATTCGAATAAACACGTTCAGGGCTATACGCAAGATAGAAATCTGTTCCCAAGTGTAAACCAGAAACTTCCGCTATTTTTTCCCCGAATCTATTTTTTGTATCTCCTGGAGGAAGTGTCGTTTCAAAAATGACCAGCGAATTTTTTTTAATTCCCTTAGCTATTTCCTGAACAGCCAAATCAATAAATTGGTAATCAATGTTGTTTTGTTCATCAACTAATACTGGAACAATCACAACGATTATATCCGCCTGGGCAACAGCTTCCGTCGTTTTGTCAGTCGCCGATAACGTATTATTTTGGTGGGCGTTTGCGACTAGTTGAGCTAATCCAGGCTCATTGTTAATATGGGATCTACCTTGATTAATTGAATTTACGACATCGCTATTAATATCTGCCCCAAATACGTTATAGTCATTATCTGCAAATACAGCAGCTAGTGTCAGCCCTATTTTCCCAAGACCAACAACAGCTACATTCGGCGATGATTGGTTTTGGTCTGTTGTCATATTTCAACCTCATTTCTATGATAGAAAAATTTATTAACAGTTTATGTGGTTGAAATATGAAATGATTGGACTGTTTTGATGGGTAGATGATCTTCACTTTGATCTGTCAAAACTTGTTCCATGTCAGCATTATAGATTCAACCGGTTGTAAACATCGAATAGTTTATCCTCCATTTGTTCCCAGCTGAAATGCGTTTCCATTATGTTACGTGCATTCGTACTCATATCAAAAATTTGCTTGCGGTTGGAATGAAGATGAAGTAGCGCCTGAACATAATCCATTGCTTGTGCTTGACGTTTTTTTACAATATACCCGCATTGATAGGTTTGGATAAATTTTTCCATATCGTTGCATTGATTGGTTAATATGGGGATACCGTTATTTAAATAGCTAAAGAACTTATTTGGCATGGCATATCGGTTATTCAGGGAATGTTCAGCATCTAAATCAATCCAGCCGATATCAGAATGCTGCATTGCTTCGGGAATGGAATCATAGCTTAACCACCCGGTAAATTCCACTTTGTCTACTATTTGAGGAGGGATAGGAAGGCTTTGCTTGTTGCTGGATTTCTTTTTTCCACCAATAATCCGGACTTTCAGGTCAAATCTTTTGTTGAATAGTTTTGCGATGTCCATCAATTTTTGAAAACTTCCCCGTTTCGAGTCAATCATACCTTCATATGTGATGGTCAGATCGCTTTGCTTACCTTGTCCCGGGTTATAGTTGTCCGTTAACGGTGGGGAATTATAGATTACATTAATAGGGATGTCCGGCCTTATCTTGTGGTACCAAGATTTAATCGATTGGGATACCGTTATTACACTGTCTGTTTCGTCTAGCATAGATGTAAGCGTTTCATTCTTCAGTTGTTTTGTATTGCGTGATTCCATAACGAGAGGGTCTGGCTCCAATTCATGGCTATCATATATTAATTTGCATCTTTTTCCTCTTATTTTTAATGCACGTTTGATTCCAACCCCAGAATAAAAGGAAAAAAACTCATGAGCGTGATAAATATCTGCCTGCTGTTCAATTCCCAATAGGGTTAATGGATCTGTAAAACGAGTATGATCACCGGAACGAAGATTATAAAGAAGGCTTTTTAGCTGATTTTCCAATTGCATCTGTTCATATGTAATAATTTTGATCCCCTCATGAAAAAACGTTGGGGATCGAAATTGGTCATGAAAAATACTGCCATCCACGTCAAACAGGTAGCCATTTTTTCTTGGAACAATCATTGTTACTTGATAACCCTGTCTACTTAGACTTTTTGCTTCTTTCTTAAAAATACGTGCATCTAAAAATGGGTGTTCCGTTATGAGAAAACAAACACTCTTACTCATAATTTTCCTCCAGCATAGTTAGGATAAAAAGCTGTCATTTCCCTAAGTTCCGTTTTATTTCCTGCTCTTTCTATCCTATTTGTATTTGTATGTATTATGTTTATAAACTTATAAGGTTGTGTTCATTGATTACTGCATTTCACAGCAAGACACAAATAGCGAATGGTAAAATACAATGGATTAAACGTTCTTAGAAGGGGAAAACAATGAAAATATTAACAGTTGTAGGAGCACGACCACAGTT
>JAPFCO010000095.1 GCA_026169505.1 Pseudogracilibacillus sp. | reverse complement strand
GCAAGGTGGTTCTTGCGCTCGTCTCGTGCTCTGCTGAGTAGTTGAAGCAAGTGCAAGGTGGTTCTTGCGCTCGTCTCGTGCTCTGCTGAGTAGTTGAAGCAAGTGCAAGGTGGTTCTTGCGCTCGTCTCGTGCTCTCCTTAGTGATTGAAGCAAGTGCAAGGTGGTTCTTGCGCTCGTCTCGTGCTCTGCTTAATGGTTGAAGCAAGTGCAAGGTGGTTCTTGCGCTCGCCCCGTGCTCTGCTTAATGGTTGAAGCAAGTGCAAGGTGGTTCTTGCGCTCGCTTCGTGCTCTGCTTAATGGTTGAAGCAAGTGCAAGATCATTCTACCCCTTCGTTTTTATCCTCTTTTGGAGTTGGTAAGTAGTGCGTATGTTTTCCGTTAGGTACTGGATAGAAATGTGTCTTTAAAGTGCGTAGAATGGCAGCTTTTGACACTGCAAATTTACACCAATCATGAATAACTCCTGTAGTAACTTCTCGTTCGGGAAAAAGGAGTTGGAACTCTTTAATGTTTTGATAGATTGCATGTTGAATGGTTTTTGTCTGTTGACATTTGTGGCAAATGAATGTGCGCACTGTATGTTTTTCTAATATGCCTCCACATGTTACATCGCAAATTAATCCTCTACGTAATTTACTATAAGAATAGATTGGCAATTTTTCATAGGATGAATTTGCTACATGTAAGGAAGCGAGATGATTTGCGATAGCGATAATTCGTGCGGAACTTCCCGATTTATTGGAGGAGATGCGTTCAAGAAAACGAGCTAATTGCGTAGGGAAAACAGCTGAAAGATCTAATGGTGCTTGATACAGGGTGAAAGCTTTATTTATAAAAACGATACAAGTTTTAATCGAAGTGTTTGGATAAGACTTTTTAAGCAAATGACGTAATAAAAACTCGCTGCGTTGCAATTGAGTTAAAGGGTTTCTAATCTCCTGCTTGGAATGAGCGACATACCACTTATCTTTAACTATGAAAAAATCCCCTTCGTAATTCTTCACTTCAAAAATAGTGAGGGAGTCATGCTCAATGTAGAGACTATCAATTTGAAATTCGGTGCCATTACTGGCCAATCGTAAATCGAACAAAAAGTGGCCGGATACAGCGTTGTTTTAACTAGGTTGTAAAAGGCTATTTCACCCAAAAACCCCTTATACAATGTTTCGTAGCGGATTGTCTCTTGTGGGGAAAAAGTCATTCGTGGTTGTAGATATTGTAGCAATTGAAGTTCCTTTGACATGCGTGGCTGTTGATGCAGCATGTTGTTCATAAAACACTTCCTTTCTTTTAAAAAAAATGATACCGAAAGCTAAGATGAAATGCAAGCAAAGTCCATGAATCGTATGAGTTTGTGATTAAATGAAATGTTCTTTATCAATATAAAGTATAGACCAAAAATGATTTTGTGTTCGCTGGCAAGCCCAGAAGTGATACAATGGTTTCATTATAAGGTGTAAAGAGGGAAAATACGATGTATGAAACTACAACGATTAAAGGGAAATCTAAATTATTTATCCTGATAATGATGCCAATTTTAGTTACTCAAGTCAGTATGTATTTAATGAATTTATTTGATACAATGATGTCCGGTAGAGTTGGAGCAATAGACTTAGCAGGGGTAGCAATCGGCTCAAGTTTATGGGTTCCGATTTTTACTGGAATTAATGGTGTCATCATTGCTTTAACGCCAATTATTGCTCATTTAAGTGGTGCAAATGAAACATCGGGAATTGCTCGTAAAGTACAACAAGGAATATTTTTGTCGATTGGATTAGCGTTGATTGTTATTGTAATAGGTGCGATGGTGATCGATCCTATTTTGCAGTTGATGGATTTAGAAGCAGAAGTGCGTCATGTAGCGAAGTATTATTTGGTCGCGTTAGCAACTGGTATTATTCCGCTATTTATATTTAACACATTACGGGCTTTTATGGATGCTTTGGGAAAAACACGGACATCTATGTTCGTCATTTTAACGACATTACCGATTAATGTCTTCTTTAATTATATTTTCATTTTTGGGAAGTTAGGTGTACCCGCATATGGTGGAATAGGTTCAGGTATTGCAACGGCAATTACCTACTGGATTAGTTGTCTGATTTCGCTGTTTATTATTATCAGAATGTCTCATTTTAAAATCTATCCTATTTTCTCGAAATGGACGAAGCCAAAAATAAAAGACTGGTTAGAACAACTTAAAATAGGTATTCCGATTGGATTTTCGATCTTTTTTGAAACGAGTATATTTTCGGCAGTTACTTTATTTATGAGTGTTTATAGTACATACACAATCGCAGCACACCAAGCGGCAATTAGTTTTGCAACATTACTTTATATGTTGCCATTAAGTGTTGGGATGGCGTTGACGATTGTAATAGGTTATGAACTAGGGGCTAAACGTTATGATGATGCACGTCTGTATGGAAGAATTGGGATAGGTAGTGGAATTTTCATTGCAATATTTGCTGGGATAATATTATTTGTCTTTGATGAAAAAATCGCTGGTTTGTACCATACGAATCCAGAAGTGATTCAGTTAACCAAACACTTTATTTTCTATGCGATCTTTTATCAACTGGCAGATGGATTCGGTGCGCCAATCCAAGGAGCATTACGAGGATACAAAGATGTTAATATTACCTTCGTACTGTCGTTTGTTTCCTATTGGATCGTTGGTTTACCTTCAGGTTGGTTATTAGCGAACTATACAGAGATGGGACCATTTGGATATTGGGTTGGTTTAATTATAGGATTAAGTACTGGGGCAATTGCATTACTATACCGTTTGCTAACTTTACAAAAGAAGTATGCAAGTGGGCAATTGCCAGCTACTAATAGATAAATTTTATATAAAAGTGCTCTCAAGCAAAGTGAGCACTTTTTAATGATAAAGGAAGTATAAGAAACGGAAGTCTTGACAACATATATGTAAATATAGTATATTTATCTCGAATTCAATATACTTTAATTAAAGTAATCATAGTGATTTATATAGAAAACATAAGGATATAAAAAATATTTAGGAGGAGCTATTTATGAAAAAACAAACGGCAGGGATTCATCATATTACAGCCATCGTTGGGCACCCTCAAGAAAATGTGGATTTCTATGCGGGGGTATTAGGATTACGTTTGGTAAAAAGGACAATTAATTTTGATGATCCAGGAACATATCACCTGTATTTTGGTGATGAAGGTGGAAATCCTGGAACGATTATTACTTTCTTTCCGTGGGCCAATGCAAAACAAGGACAGATTGGCGACGGACAAGTAGGTGTCACATCTTATGCTGTTCCGGTAGGGACAATGTCGTTTTGGGAAAAAAGATTAACTGACTTTGACATAGCTTTTGATAAAATGGTTCGTTTTGATGAAACGACGTTACAATTTGAAGACCCTCATGGTTTACGTCTAGAAATAGTTGAGCGAGAACAAGGAGAAGAAAATGGTTGGTCATTTGGTGGAGTGACAAAAGAAGTGGCGATAAAAGGTTTTGCAGGGGCTACATTACTTTCGCAATCGCCTGAAGAAACAGCAGCAATATTGACAGATGTAATGGGACTTACGTACAGTAAAACAGAAGAGGATTATACACGATTTATCGCACCTGGTTCGATTGGAAATGTCATCGATGTAAAAATGACTACAGGTGTTCAAGGCACTTTGGGAGTAGGTACAGTGCATCATATTGCTTGGCGTGCAAACGATGATGAAGATCATTTTGCTTGGCAGGAATCCGTTCGTTCTAACGGTATCCCTGTGACAGAAGTACGAGATAGAAATTACTTTAAGGCGCTGTATTTTAAAGAACCTGGCCAAATTTTATTTGAAATTGCCACAGACCCACCGGGATTTGCACATGATGAGTCCGTTGAAACAATGGGTACAGCGTTAAAGCTACCTGAGCAATATGAACAGCGACGTCAAGCGTTAGAAGAAAAATTAATTCCAATTGAAGTTCGTGACATCACAAAATAGAAAAGGGGTAAAAAAACATGAAGCATATATTTAAAGAAGGAACTAATAAAGATAAAAACGTTTTGTTATTATTACACGGTACGGGTGGCAATGAGGAGGGGCTACTACAGTTAGCAGAGATAGTAGATCCAGAGGCATCTGTTTTAAGTGTTCGAGGAAATGTATTAGAAAATGGCATGCCACGATTCTTCAAACGCTTAGCAGAAGGCGTTTTTGATGAAGAAGATTTAATTTTTCGGACGAATGAATTGAATGAATTTCTCGATGAAGCGGCAGAAAAATACAAGTTTGAGCGTGACAACATGGTAGCAATTGGCTATTCTAATGGTGCAAATATTGCTGCGAGTTTATTATTTCATTTCCAAGATGCATTAAAAGGAGCCATTTTACATCATCCAATGGTACCACGTAGAGATATTGAATTGCCTAATTTATCCGGTAAGCAAGTATTTATTGCCGCAGGAACGAATGATCCAATCTGTCCGCAAGAAGAAGCGATTGAATTACAACAATTATTAGAAAAGGCAAAAGCAGATGTCGAGCTTTATTGGGAAAATAATGGACATCAATTAACGAGAAGTGAAGTTGAGCAAGCACATGAATGGTACAAAAATATAATATAAATACCAGCATCATACAAGAAGCAGTCTACTAAAAGTGGATTGCTTCTTTTTTAATTGTTCACTTTCATGAAAAAAGCCAATCCTCACGATTTGATCCTATTCACTACAGTAGTTATCCTGTATGATGGATACAGAGAAAATTAGGAGGTTGAAGACGTGAGGAAATTAGCAGAATTAGATCTTCCAAAGTTAGGGAAAAGCCAGAAAGAATATGAGAATATAACAATTAAAAGTGATGAAGAATATGAAGATTGTGTTTTTCAAGATGGGACAATTACTGGTGAGCAAGTTGAACGAGTTTATTTTCGTCGAGTCCGTTTTATAAACGTTACTTTTGAAGTGGATGCATTTTATCAATTAGAATTACTAGATGTAGTATTTGAAAATTGCAATCTATCGAATACAGAAATGATTGGTGCGATTATTCACCGCGCTGCTTTTAGACGAACAAAATTAGTCGGTACGAATTTCTCAGATTGTACATGTATTGGTGTATCTTTCGATGATTGTCAGGCGAATTATAGCGCTTTTAATTATGCGTCATTGAAGCGTGTTCTGTTTCAAGAAACATCACTAATCGCAGTAGAAATGATGGATATGAAATGGGAGAAGCTAGCGCTTGAAAAGTGCCGATTAGATGGCCTGAATACACATCATACATCACTAAATGGTCTTGACTTACATAATTGCATATTTGAACAATTTGCATTTACACCAGAGTTATTAAAGGGAGTTATCATTAGTCCTGTACATTCATCAGCGATTGTATCGCAATTAGGAGTTCATATAAAAGATATGTAACGAGGAGTGAATGAAGATGACACAGTTAAAGAAAAGTGCACAAGTTGTTCAAGAACTAATACATCAAAAAGGCTACGACAATGAGGTGATTGAATTACCAGCAAGTACAAGAACTGCGCAAGAGGCAGCGAATGCATTAGATTGCAAAGTAGATCAAATTGCAAAAACGATTGTTTTTAAATTGCGCAATACGGGAGAAGCGTTGCTAGTTGTCGCAAGTGGATCCAATCGAATTAATGAAAAAAAAGTTAGCGAGTTTATTGGTGATCAATTAGATAAAGCGGATGCGATATTTGTGAAAGAGAAAACAGGCTACGTGATTGGTGGTGTCTCTCCAGTTGTTAAAGAAGAAACATTGAAAATAATTATTGATAAAGATATTTTACAATATGATGAGATTTGGGCAGCAGCCGGACATCCAAAAGCAGTTTTCCAACTAACACCAGATCAGTTGCTAACGTTAGCTGATGGAGAAGTTATTGAAATTTAGTTAAAATCGTAAAATGTTAACACAAGTTTAAAAAAATCGCCATAAATAAAACAAGGAATAACCCTGAGTATGATAGGCTCAGGGTTTCTTATCGTCATGCTCAAGGTGAGTGATATTGCTACACTACTACGACATAGCTGATATAGGCAATGATGAAATTGATTTAATTGTTTCCTTCATCTTTTTTGTCCTCATCCATACCAATAAGTTCATTGGTTGATTTTTTAAATTCCTGAAGGGTTTGTCCAGCCGCTTTGCCAATCTCGGGTAACTTTTTGGGGCCAAATATAATTAAAGCTAAAACGATAATAAGAATTAAGCTAGGTAGACCTATGTTTGCTATTCCCATT
>JAPFCO010000160.1 GCA_026169505.1 Pseudogracilibacillus sp. | reverse complement strand
CTTGATGTAAAGCTTCAAAGCCAATATGACC
This sequence comes from Pseudogracilibacillus sp., assembly GCA_026169505.1. GTDB lineage: Bacteria > Bacillota > Bacilli > Bacillales > Amphibacillaceae > Pseudogracilibacillus. Next base: position 1,842 of record JAPFCO010000160.1, on the reverse strand, counting down.
AAAACCAATATTTTCATGTCGGTCTTTTTGTGCACCACGTTCATTTTTACTGTCATTTACATGAACAACTTTAATTCGATCAAGACCAACGATGCTGTCAAACTCCTCTAAAACTTCATCGAGCTGATCTGATATAGCATAACCTGCATCATGAATATGGCATGTATCTAAACAAACGGATAAGTTTTCATTATGCGTTACACCATCAATAATTCGCGCGATTTCATCGAAGTTACGTCCTATTTCCGTTCCCTTTCCAGCCATTGTTTCTAACGCAATTTGAACTGTCTGATCCTTTTTTAACACTTCATTTAATCCTTCAATGATCCGTTCAATACCTTTATCGACACCTGCACCAACATGAGCACCAGGGTGAAGTACAATTTGTTTTGCTCCAAGTGCTTCTGTACGTTCAATTTCACTTTGTAGAAATCGGACGCCTAGTTCAAATGTTGCTGGCTTTGTCGTATTAGCAATATTAATAATGTAAGGTGCATGGACAATGATATTATCTACCCCATGCTCCTTCATATGGAGACTTCCATCTTCAATATTCAACTCTTCAATAGGCTTTCTTCTTGTGTTCTGAGGTGCCCCAGTATAAATCATAAATGTGTTTGCACCATATGATACTGCTTCCTCACTAGATCCTAATAACATTTTCTTACCACTCATTGACACATGTGATCCTAATTTAACCATTATTCCACCCCATTATTATTTATGTTTTCTTTGTCTATCTTTTTGTAAACGACGTTTAGCTCTTTCTTGTTGTTTCTTCATTTTCTTTTTATATCCAGGTTTTACCTTTTTGGGTTTCTTAACTTGTCTCCATGCTTCTTGATCTAAGGTTGTTGAAACATTTTTTCTCAATTGTCGTTTATTATATCGTTTGCTCTCTACCCATTCTTCATTTTTAATATCTGAATATAGAAATGTAATTCCTTTCTTCTCTAGCTGTTCGATTAGGACTGTGTCTTTTTCAGTATAAAAGCTTATTGCCATACCTTCTAATCCTGCACGTGCTGTTCTACCAACACGGTGAACATAAAAGTCAACTTCTTTGGGTAATTCAACATTAATGACATGACTTGCCCCTTTAATGTCAATTCCTCTGGAGGCTAGGTCAGTAGCAACGATATATTGATATTTCAAATCCTGAATGGCTTTTACCATCCGTGTTCGTTCTCTACTTGTTAATCCTCCATGTAACACACCTACATTCAAACCTTTTTGTTGTAAATTAGCTGCAAGTTCGTCCGCTGCTTCTTTACTGTTAGTAAATAACAGTGCGACATATGGCTGTATTAATTTTGATAATGTAATTATTTTATCAGCTATATCTTGGTGTTTTCGTTCAATTAAACGGTGTGTCATTGATTCAGGAGCTAATCCATTTTCAATATTTATATGGATTGGGTTTGCTAAATATTTTTTTAAGAAATGGTGTAATTGTCGTGGAAAAGTAGCTGAGAACACGAGCATTTGCACATCTTTTTTACTTCGTACAAGCAATTCATCGATCGTTTCAATAAAATGTAAATCTAACATTAAATCAGCTTCATCGATAACGAAAGAATGTGCCGTATATATAGAGAGAACACCTTCATTGATCATGTCTAAAATTCTTCCAGGAGTACCAACAACAATATGCGGTGAATTGGCTAATTGTTTTTTCATTCGTTGCCGATCAAGTCCACCAACAATGAGTCGTGATTTCCAAATATCTTCTTTACCTGCTAATGTCGTAATGGTTCTTATTTCCTCTAACAATTGCATTGCAAGCTCACGTGTCGGAGCTGTGATTACCATTTGTACTTCATTTTTGGTTTCATCGATTTG
>JAPFCO010000070.1 GCA_026169505.1 Pseudogracilibacillus sp. | reverse complement strand
GTTATATTGTGTGCCCGGCATGGGTTATAACTCTTATCTGGAGAGTTTTCACGAAGGTTATTCAATTAACAATTAACTTAGTGATTAGAAAATCCATCGTGAGAAGTCAGCAGCCGCCATAGTAGTTTCGAAAGAAACGAAGGACTGAACAATCATTAATCATAACGAACAAGGAGGTGCAGACATCACCGCCTAAGCACAGAAAACCGTCGTGGTTAAGTCCGAATAGACGACTACCTATGGAAAGATAAGTTTGAAACGACTAGGACCATTTTATGAGAAAAACACAAAAGTAAATCAAGTCACAACAGGTTGGATTAACTATTATATGAGAGAACATCATGGTGACGTGCCTCCTACTCTATTATGAAAAGGTAAAAATGGAGAATTGTAGTCATACTGTCACAATAAGAAAAGCAACCGCTCATTCAACACCTAGGGTACCGTCTCCCCCCAAAAAAAAATAGAGTAAGAAACTTAACTTTCGGGGGTCGGTACCACTTATGGAAGGTCTTTTCTTCTATATTTTTGTCATATGCGTATATATGTTCATTATTGTGTTAATCTCCGTGTGGACTAGTCTTTCTTGGTTTTCATTTATCCCGGCTACAGCCACAAATCCACAAATAAATACACTGAATACCAATCCCATACTATAAAAACGCATTTCCATTTTTATGATAAAAGCAGAGACTAAAGTGACAAGTTTATCTCTTACAAATCGAGATATAATCAAACAAACCATTGCGTACATACCAGCGTAGAAAGATGCCAACAAAAAGTAAATAAATGTATGAATCATTGGAAATTTATAGTATAGTGCAGGAAAAAGAGTTACGATTGTATCCAAAGCGTCTATGTCTAATATTGGATCTTATTTAACATTTGGTAATGTTAAATGTGATGAACAAGATAGCACCTATGGGACGATGATTTCAAAGAAATAAAAATCGACTGCTTTGAAGAATATTTATCGATTTTCAGAGAACATACGGATGAGATCATTAATGATATGGCAGGTGATGAGGAATGAAACGGTCATTCCATTACTTATTGACCTTTTTCGTTTGCTTGCTTTTATTTGGATGTGGGCAGGCTTTAAATAGAGATGAAGGATTGGAAACGGAATTGAAAGAGGATAAGTCATTTGATTTTAAATTTTTGAATAGTGCACCAGAGACAACTGGAGATAATCCGATAGATGATGTGATTAAGATTTACTTTCACGAAACTTCATATGACGAACCTTATGAAGCGGTAGCTATTGATATAGAAAATAGGGGAGTGTATGCTAAACCTTCTTTAAGCATCCGTGGTGTTACCGGAGATTTTATCGTCCATTCTGAGCATGCGGATGAAGTGTATGATATCTTGGAAAAGTACACAGTGTCTAAATGGGAAACAGAATATATAG
>JAPFCO010000428.1 GCA_026169505.1 Pseudogracilibacillus sp. | reverse complement strand
TAAAATATTTGATTTAAAGTATTTAAATCCTATTATTTTTTGTAAAACTGCATTTTCAGCTTATAAAAAAAATAAATCGGAAAGCCATCTTCAAAATAAAACTTAAATAGTCATTTAATTAATAGTATAAGATAGTTATCGATAACAATTGACATATGCCGCTTGCAGTACAGTTGCAAAGAAAAAGCAGGTCATTTAAATTACAAAAGATAACTTTTAAATATTAGTCTTTCATTTGATATAAACAAATGAATCAACAATAATAAAAAAGAAATGATAATAGCTCTTTTATACCTTGAGTGGATTACAAAAAACTAATCCCTTATAGAGAAAGTATATCCGAAGATTGTTTAGTAAAGATTAGTACAGGGGTTTTTTAATGATACTATATTTATAATAGTTACCCGTATAAAGGTTATTGGATAAAAAACAGAATTCGAAAGCTATTAAAAATAATATTATAATTAATTGGGGAAAAATGAAATGAAAAATACATTGTTAAATATCTTTAAAAAAACATTTATACGTAATGTTATCATACTAGCTTCAGGTACAGCTGGAGCCCAAGTTATAGCAATGGTATTATCCCCCCTCATTACTAGGATTTATGGTCCCGAAGCATATGGAATTATGGGGACTTATGCTTCCATGATAAGCATTATCGCACCTGTTGCCGCACTTACTTATCCAATAGCTATTGTACTTCCTAAAAAAGATCAAGATGCGAAAGGGCTTATTCAACTTTCATTAATTATAACCTTCTTTATATCTATGGTTTCTCTACTGATAATCTTTATATACAACAAACAAATAGTTAATATTTTCAACTTAAAAGAAATTGCTAATTTTTTGTATTTAATTCCATTAGTGGTTATCTTTGGTGGTCTAATGCAAGTATCTGAACAATGGTTAATTAGGACTAAACAATTCGCTATTAATGCACGTGTGACAATTTTGCAGTCAGCTATAATAAATGGAAGTAAAGTTGGGATAGGAATCATTTATTCATTTGCATCTGTGTTAGTTGTGCTAACCGTTTTTGCAAATGGATTAAGGGCTGGAATGATGATATTCTTTGCAAAAAAATCTAGTTATCAAACACCTATAACTAATAATAAAGAAGAGAAGAAAAGTTTAAGGGAATTAGCGAAGCAATACTATGACTTTCCAACTTACCGTGCTCCAGAGGTATTCTTAAATGCTACTTCAAATGGATTGCCTATATTAATGTTGACTGCTTTTTTTGGACCTGCTTCTGCAGGGTTTTATTCAATTGGGAGAACGGTTTTAAGCATCCCATCTCAACTGATAGGTAAATCTGTTGGAGATGTCTTTTATCCACGTATTGCTGAAGCTGCTAATAATAAAGAGGATTTAACAGCTTTAATAAAAAAGGCAACTATTGCTTTGGGAGCAGTTGGTATTGTTCCATATGGATTAATAGTGTTATTTGGTCCAACACTGTTTAACTTTGTTTTTGGTAGTGACTGGATAATCGCTGGTGAATATGCAAGGTGGATAGCACTGTGGTCATTTTTTGGATTTATGAATAGACCAAGTGTCATGGCACTCCCGGTAATGTCCGCTCAAAGATTTCATTTAATTTACACAGTTATTATGCTAATTACAAGAATAGGAGTATTAGTAATTGGATATTATGTTTTTTCAAGTGATGTTGTAGCAGTAGCATTGTTTGGAATATCTGGTGCAATTTTGAATTTCGGATTAATAACTATCACATTGAAAATTAGTCGACGGAGAGTGTTTGAATAATGAGTGACTTTATATTCTCAACAGGTAATATTGAGCGAAATAAAACGATAAAAGAAATTCAATCTATTTATCGCGAAGATCTTCCCTTTGTCAAAGAGTATCGTGGGGAGTGGGGAACACTAGGAGTAAGTAAAAATTTATATAATGGTTTTGAGCCGTATGAAAACACTCAATATATTACTGTAGTTATTGGTGGTCCAATTTTAATGTTTCGTGATAATTGCTTTCTAAATAATGAAGGTAGTTTTGAAGGAACAAAAGCAACTTTTCAGCGATGGAAAGATGGAGAAATGAATTGGGATGAGGATTTAAATGGACCGTTCACTATCTTGATTATTAATAAGGAAACAAAAGAGGTAACATGTATTACAGATCTAATGTCATTTATTCCAGTGTATTCATTTATTAATTCAAAAGAAGTATTGTTAGCAACGCATGTTGATGTTGTAGCTAGAATTACAAAGCAAAATAAAAAAATAGATAAAGTTTCTTTAGCTGATTTTATATTAAATGGCGTTGTAACATTTCCATATACAAGATATACTCACATCTTTCAAGTGGAACCAGCCTCGGTACATACAATAGAAAGTGAAACAACCAAGCTGAAATCAAGTAACTATTGGTTACCTATAGAAGAAAAAAAATATAAGTCAATTAATGAAGCTTCAAATATGGTCAGAAAAAGTTTACAACTCTTCATCAAGAAAGTCACTACTGAAACAACTAATATTGCTCAATTTATAAGTGGTGGAGAAGATTCAAGAATGTTATCAGGTTTATTAAAGGACTTTCCAAGAGATGCGTATATATTTCTTGACGGAATGAATCGAGAAGGGTTAATCGCCAAGAAAGTAGCTAATATATATGGTGGAAATTTGAAGTTATCAACTCGTCATAAAATGCATTATTTAAATATACTCCCAAGTTGTTCTGATTTAGTTGGGAGCGGTTCACAGTATCACCATGCACATACTTATGGATTTCACAACACTTGCAACTTGAATTCATATACTGCTGTTCTGGGCGGTTTGTTTTCAGATGCGTTGTTAAAAGGAGCGCGTATAAAAAAAGTTAAAGGATCTAAGAGGTTTCCTTTTTTACCGGATATTAAAAAAACAGGTTTTTCAAAAAATACAATGTCAGAAAGTACCTTTTTTAGATCAGATGTGTTATCAGAATTAACTATTAGACAGCAAGCACACTTAAAATATATAAAAACGATTAGAAAAGAATCAGCAGAAGAGTGGTTCGAATTATGGCCTAGTTCAATGAATCACAATATACCTAACATTCATGCTAATCGTAGATTATTCCGAAGTTATGAGCCTTTTATGTCTGCTGAAATAGTTAAAATTAGTGCTGCTATTCCGCAAAAATGGAAACTTAATCGAAGATTATTTCATCAGACAGCTAAACCATATTTAAGGCCTTCAAAATGGTTATTTCATGGTGATGGATGGTTGCCTTATTTTCCGTGGTTTGTAAACTCTATTGTACAATTTATAACATGGTCATATCGACATGTAGCAAAGAGAATCGGATTAATCAAAGGAAATCAGGGACCATGGGCGGAATGGAAAAAAATGATCCATAGTACCGAATGGGAAGAAACAATTGAAATTAGACAAAACATAGATAAACTACCTTTAAATACTAGTAATAATAAATTATTACTTGAATCGGTGCATAATAATAAATTAACTACTCACCAATACGTAAACCTAACACAATCTTTATATGAACTTAATAAAGAAAGTAAATAATCGTTTGGTTAAATTTAATAAATGTGTTTATATGGATAATAAAAGCACATAGTATTGTAGTAAATAATGCATAAGTATTAACATTATGTTTATATATGGCTCTATAGTTACTTACTTAATTATAATCATAGAGCTTAGAAATATGAATTATAGTAGTCAAGCTTCAAATAAGGTTTAAATATTGTAAACTCTGAATCAAATTAGTTTATTATTCTAAGAGAAACTTTTGATAAATATAGTGTTATAAAT
>JAPFCO010000317.1 GCA_026169505.1 Pseudogracilibacillus sp. | reverse complement strand
TTTTTTCTATGTTTTTGTTATACTCTTTCATAAGAAAGAGAGGTTTTCTTATGGACATCAATTTAAAAGAAGAATTGAAAAAACGTGATGAACTTCTCGCTAGTTACCTCAAACAGATTGAGATACAAGAGGAATTTATCCAAAAACAAAAGGAAATGATTGAATATCTGGAAGATCATATTTCAAAGATCACAGACATTATCAGTGGCGTTTAATAGTAACTGTGCCGGAGGAAAACGTATGCCTGATACTTATGATTACATCACACTCATGTGCCGGCTAAAAGTTGCACAGGCAAGGGATAAAGAACTGGAATCCGGTGAGAGATATCGTTATTTTATCAGCAGTTTGCGAGAAGATATTGAGTTGATAAGCCGAGCAGTGAGAGGGCATTGGAGTATAGAAAGTATGCACTGGCATCTGGATGTAACCTTTCGTGAAGATGCAAACACAACCATAGACAAGGTAGCAGCCCAAAATCAGAATATTATTAGAAAGTGGAGCCTAAGTATCTTAAAAACAGCGGAAGTATCAAGACATAAACTGTCAATGAGAAAAAAACGGTATGTAATTGGGTTGCGCCCAATTAAACATTTAGAAGAAGTATTAAATTCTTAAAAAAGAGACAGTAGGTAAAGCAGAAAAAGAGGAACATTCATGCGTTTGTCGTGATTTTATTATAGGATATATTGTGCAAAAATGTAGGATGCGTTATAATAAATATAAAATTTATGGTTTTATGAACCAAGGATAATATCTAATTATCCATTAAAATATGAATATGTACAGGTAAAGAATAATGTTAGAAATAATAGGACAACCATTACTAGAGGCAGCTGCACAAACTTTTGTTGGTGCAATCGCAGGTTACACTTTTGATAAACTAAAAAATGGAATTTATAAAGAAAACTCTTTCGACGGAGCATTTGATCTTTGGCAACGCGGCATACATTGTAAAAATGTAAGCTTTGGTGACACAATTTCATTTGATGGTCTATTATCTCCGTATGTACAACTTTTTCCGAGAGACCCTTATCAAAATGCTGTACGATGGAATACTCTTTATAATTTTGAAGGAAAAATAAATGCAAAAGAATTCCGTAATTTAGAATTTTATGCTGGTTCAGATGAAACTATACGTACCGGCTCATTAAATGGAGAAACATTAATTGGATTATATAATAGATATGGGTACATTGGAGAGGGAATACTGGGAGTAGTATCAACTTCATATTTACTAAAACATGTTCCAGATTTTTTTTCAGAATCATTTTATGGTATTCATGCGAGAGTGACCGCAACATTAGCCAAGTGTCCTTCACAGCATGGATTTGTAGCACAAGGGATGTTTCAAAAAGTTGGGATAGCATTAAATACTGATCAATATAAGGATATTCCATATTTGAAAATAAATTCAATTAAATTGTATCGCAAAGAACGTGATAATATTTGTTCTTTATTAGGTTCCCCGTGGGCTGCTACCTCAGATGCTGAGGAGCCTTATTTGGTTCAATATGGATATTTTAGTAACCCAGAAGAACTGAACACTTGCGTTAAGAATATCGTATCGTCACCTTCTTGGGAAAAGGTTAAAATTTTTTATGATGCAATTAAAGCACCGTCACCTTCTATGAGTTTTACAAATAATTTTATATTGTAATTTTATTTTTAATATACGGTGGTATATATAAATAAAAGGGTAAATTATCAGGAGAAAAGAAGTCGAAGGGATTACTTTCTCCTTTGATAATTGCCTTTTGATACTCGTTTATTACGTGTTTGCACGTTTGAGATAAATTAATATTATTCCCCCAAATAGTCTCAATATGTAAAATTCCGGGGTATTCGGGTATAGTTACTAATGAAAGCACGATATCACTGTATTTTTTTATTTCTTTTATGGAATCATTTGTAATTTCACCCTCGAAAATATGTCGATAAATAATATCAGAACATAATCCAGAAGGAGTCAATAGTTGCTTTAATTTGAGGTATATTGGAAAGTGTTTTTCTACACTGATATTCAATAAATTAAAACAGTCGTTTATAATAAGATCATATTTATCATTGCAGTGTTTAATGAATTCCAGTCCATCACTTTCTATAAATTGAAATCTTGGATCACTCATTACACATCTTGCATGAACATAGTATTTTTCCATTATTTCTAGCACTTTGGCATCATGGTCACATAAAATAACACTTTCAATGGAAGGGTATTTCAGTATTTCATAAGCAGCAAAGAGTGAACCACCGCCAATAATCAATGCTTTCCTAGGATTTTGAATAAAACTTGCAGGCAAATGTACTAAAAGTTCATGATAAGGGCATTGATACTTTTCAATATGTTGTACTTCTCCATTAATAATCAGAACAATTCCTAAAAAGGGATGTTTGCATAGGATAATTTGCTGTTGTTTTGTTGACAGTTTTTCTAAAATTTCTAAATCACTCAAATATAGACTTACCGGTTCTTTTTCATAAAAATTCATTTTTTCTCCTTAAAATCATAAGTCCGAATAATTTTAATGGATAATTAGATATTATCCTTAGTTTAGAATGGGCGAAGAGGGAGAAAAGTAGAGGCCGCTTTAAATTAGGCGGCCAGCAGTGTTACATTGTAATATCAATATGCATTGAGTTACGTGGGTGCTTAGCAGTGAGAATGCTATTTTGTTTGGAGGTAGACACATTTGTATATATTTCGGTTGTTTTTATAGAACTGTGTCCCAGCATTCTCTGTATATACCGAATATCAACATCAGATTCTAATAACAGTGTCGCAAAGGAATGCCGGAACATATGTGGAGTTATGTGCATATCTATAGCGGCAAGTTTCAGATATTTGACGATCATGCTTCGGACAGATTCTTCAGAGTATCTTTTGTGAAGACGGTTAATAAAGAACCATCCTGTTTTAGAAATATCTGTTTTAAAGGCTGCATAG
>JAPFCO010000101.1 GCA_026169505.1 Pseudogracilibacillus sp. | reverse complement strand
TTCATTACTTGTCGCGCAGTTAATATTTTCGTGCGGTCTACATCCTCAACAAATTTCTCAACATAATCATTTGCTGGATTTACTAAAATTTCTTCCGGAGTTCCGATTTGCACGATGGAACCATCTTTCATTAAAGCAATCCGATCTCCAAGTCGCAATGCTTCGTCAAGGTCATGCGTAATAAAGAGGATTGTCTTTTTCATTTTTGCTTGTAATTCAATCATCTCATCTTGCATGTCTTTACGAATTAATGGATCTAAAGCTGAAAAGGCTTCATCCATTAATAAGACCTCGGGATCATTTGTTAAAGCACGAGCAATACCTACACGTTGTTGCATTCCACCCGAAAGTTGGTCAGGGTATTGATCTATATATTCACCTAACCCTACCATTTCTAGAGCCTCTATTGCCGTTTTTCGCCTTTCTTCCTTATCTTTCTTTTGGATTTCTAAGCCAAACTCGGCATTCTCTAAAATCGTACGATGTGGAAATAAAGCAAATCGCTGGAAAACCATGCTTAACTTTTCACGACGGACATTTAAGAGAGATCGTTTATCTAAATTTGAAATATCTTTACCTTCGATCGATATTTTACCTTCTGTTGGTTCAATTAAGCGGTTGATCAAGCGTATTAACGTTGATTTACCACTACCTGACAGCCCCATTATAACGAAGAACTCTCCTTCTTTCACTTCAAAGTTCGCCTTATTAACTGCGACTGTGCAGCCCGTCTCACTTAAAATTTCCTCTTTCGAATACCCTTCATCTAAAAGATTGAGGGCATCTTTTGTCCGCTTCCCGAACACCTTTGATAAATCTTTCACTTCAATTACCGACACTCAGTTTCACCTCTAATAAATTCAGACTATGTATATTAAGATTCTTGTATGAAGATTTTATATCCTCTTTTTATAGCCACTTCTTACTAATTTACATCTAATGAAAAAAGTTTTCAAATCTACTCTCAGATCGTTTAAGCTTATTTCAATGGAAATATAAGTCTGTACAGCAAAATTCCACAACCTATCATACAATTACTCGTCTAAGCTAGTTATAGATAGGTATTAGTACCTTTTACATTTTTTTCATAGTGTTTTATGCTTATTTTGAACAATTATTTACCAATTATTATAAAGTTTAAGGTGAAAATGGAAATATTATTTTATAATATTCCTTTCAAAACCAAACCTATTTCCTTATTTTATACTTTTAGCTCATATTCATGTACCCATACTTTCATTTCTGGCACCCATTTCATTCCAGGATGCAGTGATAAAATAAACGATTGATACGTCGCTAAATCTTTGTACCCTTCCTTTTTCGCATCTTCATCTGTCATATTTTTTAATTGCGATGCATAAACATCAGTCACAATAAATTCCTGACCTTCTAAAGACATGACTTCACCAATATCAGCATATCTACCATTTCTTCTTGTGGATTGCTTTTCTCCTGCAATCACTTTTTTAATATCATCTGGTATTGTAACAAGCTGTTCAATCGTACATGACTTAGGTGGTAAATCTGCGTATTTCTTCGACATGTGTTAATCCCCCTTTAT
>JAPFCO010000139.1 GCA_026169505.1 Pseudogracilibacillus sp. | reverse complement strand
ACTCACTTTGATTGGTCCATGTGTATCTCTTGTTACAATGTCATCTTGCATATCCTCTGGCAATGAAACTAGTACTGGTCCTGGTCTTCCTGAACGTGCAACATGAAACGCACGGTGTAATATTTCTGGAATCCGGTTCGCATCATCAATTTCTACTGTCCATTTACATAAATCTTTGAAAAATGAAACAAAATCTACTTCCTGGAATGCTTCGCGTCCCATGAATGGTCGCTCGACTTGACCTATTAATGCTACTAATGGCGTAGAATCTTGTTGTGCTGTATGTAATCCAATCGATAAGTTCGTAGCACCGGGTCCCCTTGTAGCCGAACAAACACCTACATCACCTATCGCTTTAGCATAAGCCTCAGCCATAAAGGAAGCGCCTCCTTCTTGCCTAGCTGAAATGAAATCGATTTCTTTTTCTTCATACAAAGCATCAAGTACGTTTAAATAACTTTCTCCCGGTACACCAAAAACCTTCGTTACTCCTTCTTTTTTCAACACATCAACAATCGCTTGACCACCATGCTTCTTTTCTACGTTAGTATGATTCTGACTAGTTTGTGTCATTACTTTTCCACCTTTGTCTATTATTTTTTGTGCATTTAATCAATTTCACAATTAAAATTTATCGCTACGAAACTACATATTGTAGTATTATGGCTGTTTTTGGTGATTATGAAATTGATCCCATTACTTAAATTTTAATTCTAGTATTAACTCCATGTACTACCTTCTTTTAACCATCAGTTGAAGGTTGCAATATTCATCTTTTAGTGAAAATAAACCCATTTCACATCAACGAATAAGTCTATTAATGATTTAATTATAATTGTAAGACATATAGAATTGTTTGTCAATATGTTTTGTTAAATGTTCCGATAATTCATTCGATGACAGTAAAGATATCCATGAATGAAAAAAAGATGACTCCTAATTAATATAGTAGTCATCTTGCGATTGTTTCATTATGACAAACACCCACTGTTTTTTGCAATAAAAATTATACATCATTTCTAGACATGATTTTTTCTCGAACATACCTAAGATGTTTATACATTTTTGTAAAAGCAAGAATGGGATCTCTTTCTTTGAGAGCGTTGTAAATCGCTTCATGATGTTCTACAGTTATTTCTCGCTCACGGTACGGGATCAAACTATCTGTCTTCTCATGTGCAATTAATAAGGAATCAATCATCCCTTCCACTACTGGATTATTTGCACTTTGGGCAATAATTCGGTGAAATTCGATATCCAATACCCCGTAGTCATTATGAACACTTTTCTCAATCTGTTTATTGATTTCTTTTAACTGATCTAATTGTTGCTCCGATATTTTTTCTGCAGCAAGTGTAACTAGTCCTAATTCTAAAGACATTCTTGCTTCAATTACAGCTGAAACGTTATTAATTGTTAATGCTAACATCGCTCTAAAAGGGCTACTGCCAACCCTTTCATTTACATATGTTCCCCCACGAGGTCTTCGTTTCACTATTTCTAACGTTTCTAAAGAACTGAGCGCCTCCCTTAGCACAGGACGACTTACATCAAAGTCATCCATTAACTTTAATTCAGGTGGCAGCTTATCTCCCGGATGAAGTTGTCCATCCATTAACATAGATATGATATGATCTAGCACTTGTTGTGACAATGTATTTCTTTGTATCGTGCCTGTTTTAAATCCTCCCAATAACTTCACTCTCCTTGGCAAGCAACATCTTTAAAAGCTATTATCGTTCGTACATATATCATTATATTTTTAAAAATTTACGTAAACAAGCTTCGTATAAATTATGTTCATCATCTCTTACCGCACGTAATTGTATGACAAATATACACACTTGTCAATTTTTAGGGTTATTTTAATCACTTTACCACTCTTAAACGAGCTACTTATCATAGCTGTAGTACTTGCTCCCAAATTGCAGTATCAACTGGTATCCCTTTTTCTAAATTTTCTTCCCTTCGCTTCCGCGTATTTTCACCTGGATATGAAATGTCGCTACTATCTTCTGAAGGTCGAGCTTGTTTGAAATGTGCTATCGTATTTTCTACCACTTCTTTAGTGAATGCCTCTCCCGATAGTGCATTTGGATTCATTGCGATAAAGACCTGTGATACACCATATCCGGATACATGTGTTTCCGGCTTCATTTGATCAAGTGCAGTAGTTGAATTTCCCTGCGATAAAAGCGTTGCAATTAAGTCTAGTAACAATGCCATTCCTGAACCTTTCCAATATCCCATCGGTAAAATCCTTCTCGATTGTTCAATCTCCTCAGGATTTCGTGTTAGTTCGCCTTGCTCGTTAAAACCACCATCAATTGGCAATTTTCCCTCATTTAATCTTGTCGTTTGTAATTTCCCATAAGAAAATTGTGACATCGCCATATCTAACACGATGGAATTATCTTTGTTTGGAACGGCTAAAACTAGCGGGTTATTTCCTAATTTAGCATCCATTGCACCCCAAGCTGGCATGCTTGATTCAGTATTAGTCCAACAGATTCCTATATAACCAGCATCAGCCGCTTGCCATCCATAGTTTCCGCCTCTCATCCAATGACTTGTCTGATTGATTGTCACCATACCAAGTAAATTGTCTTTTGCCAGTTCCATCGCACGATCCATACAATATGTAGCATTTAAATCACCAGGACCAAAATTACCATCATATCTTTCAATTAGCCCATTTGAATCGATCAATGTTGGTTCACCATGAACATCCACCCAACCTTGATTAATATATTCTACAAGACGTGGCACCCTATTTAAACCATGCGAGTAAACACCATCAAGGCTTGCTGTAGCAAAGAGTGTTGCCGATTTTTTAGCCTTCTCCTCTGTAAAACCGTTTTTGATAAGTACGCGAGTTATTTCAGTCTTCATTTCTTCAAATGAAACCCTAACCATCCATATCTACATCCTCTTTTATCATTTTGGATCAATATCATCGTAATGTAATCATTATAAAAGGAAGGAAAAAGATGTACATTCTCTCCCCTTCCTTATGAACGATTGGAAAATATCTAATAATTACGTAATTGGTGCAGGATTAAATAAAGCTAAATCATTTTTAATGCCCCATTTATCTGCACAAGTTGTTTTCGTACCACTAGCGGTATCAATTATATCGTGGAAAATTTCCCAGCCTACATCTTCAATTGTCGCTTTACCTGTAGCAATCGTTCCCGCATTAATATCGATAAGGTCACTCCACTGATTTTGTAATTCATTTCTCGTCGAAACCTTTAATACAGGAGCCATAGATAAATTATACGGTGTTCCTCTCCCTGTTGTGAAAACTTGTACATGCATTCCTGCAGCGAGCTGTAATGTTCCACAAACAAAATCACTTGCGGGTGTTGCAGCAAAGTTTAATCCTTTTTTCCGAACCTTATCTCCTGGTGAAACGACATCTATAATTGGCGACGTTCCAGATTTGACGACTGAACCAAGGGATTTTTCAACAACATTAGATAATCCACCTTTTTTATTTCCAGGTGACGGATTTGCTGAACGATCAACATCTCCTTTATCCAAATACTTATCATACCAATCCATTTCTCTCACAAGCGCATCTGCCACTTCTTTACTTTCTGCTCTCGGGGTTAACAAATGGACTGCATCCCTAACCTCTGTCACTTCAGAAAACATGACAGTTGCACCAGCCTTCACTAGTAAATCTGTTGCATATCCTACAGCCGGATTTGCTGTAACACCTGAAAAGGCATCACTTCCTCCACATTGAACACCTACAACTAATTCAGATATTGGAAAAACTTCTCTTTCTCGCTGATTTAATCTTTCTAATCTTTCCTCAGCCATATCCATAATCGCCTGGATCATATTCGTAAAACCATTTTGCTCTTGCAACATGACAATATTATCATCATCTTTTCCATCATTTAATCGTACTGGTTGGAGCTTTTCACAACCTAAGCCGACGACCATGATCTCTCCACCAAAACTAGGATGTTTTGCTAAATTTTGAATGGTACGAATCGGAATTTTTGCATCACCAGCATTGATTGCAACACCACAACCATAATTATGATTAATAGCAATCACATCTTCCACATTCGGATACTTTGGTAGAAGTTCTTCTTTAACTTTTTGTACAGCTACATCTAAAACCCCAACAACACATTGCACGCTCGTCGTTATTCCCAATATATTCTTCACGCCTACTGTTCCATCTGAATTCTTATAACCTAAAAAGGTATATTCTTCTTCTAAAGGCTCGCCCGCTTTTACTGTTCCATACGTTTTTAATGAACTTAGTTCCGGTGGTATTGGTAAATTCATTAGTGAGTCTCGTATCCAAGACCCTTTTTCAAGCCGGTCTTTAGCATACCCAATAACTTCTCCATAACGAATAATTTCCCCGTCTTTTTCGATTGTTTCTAATGCTACTTTATGTCCTTGAGGAATACTTCTTTGCAGTTCTATTCCACATGTAAAAACTGTTCCTTCCTTTAATCCACCCTCATTCACAATAATCGCCGTATTATCTATGTCATTTATTTTTATATATAGTGGTTCCATTTCATTCGCTTGCATTTCCTTACACCCCCACGATAATTCTTTATTAAACGGATGAAACACAATGTATCTACCATTGTGTTTCATCCAATATATTACTGACCCGAAACTTCGTTTAACGCTGTAAGCAACGCTTTAATATACCCAATGGAATAAGCAAACCCCAAGTTCGAAGCTTTCCAGCCAATATTTGAATTTGCCCACTTCTTATCCTTATCTGCTACATCACCTGCAAGAATAGGTACATGATCAGGATTCAGACAACCATCAAAACCAACTTTCTTTAATTCCATCAATATTTTAAACATATTTAGATCCCCGTCATCTAGTAGCGCCTCTTCAAATGCTCCGGCTGTCGGT
>JAPFCO010000239.1 GCA_026169505.1 Pseudogracilibacillus sp. | reverse complement strand
TCCCATCGCTTTAAAAGCGAACAACAAACCTTCTATAATATGATTACTTACTTGTTCTAATACCTTTTTTCGGTTATCGGTAAATGCTGCAATCATTAAAAGTAATAAAGCAGCCCCACCAATTAATGCTGCACCCTCTCCCCCTTCTGTTTCAGCGACTGACGTTACTTTTGCATAAATCATATAGCCCACTACACATAAAAATATGATTGGGACAAAAACCGCAAAAAACTTTGCCTTTTTCAATTTATTTTCAGAAGGAGCTTCGTTAGTTGATTCGGTTTGATCATCTTCTCCTTCCATCCATTTTTGTATATGTTTTTCAGAGGGGGCCTTTATTTGTTTTCGTAACATGATATATGCTAACCCAATGGCAATCACACCTGTAATGATTGATAAAATTAATGCTCGATCTGCAACAATGTTTACAGGAAGGTTTCCAGCTGAAGCACTCAATGTTGGAGCAATTTGGATAATATAGTCAGACGATAATGCCATACCTTGCCCTGCTAAAGAAATAGCTATTCCTGCCCCGAGTGGTGGTAACCCTGCACGAATAGCAACAGGAATTAAAATTGCGCCAACTAATGGTACGGCAGGTGTCGGCCAGAAGAATAATGATATCGCATAAGTAACAATAACTAATACTAGAAAAGAAATATGGCCATTTCTCATGACATGTTGAAATGGTTGAATCATCTTTTCATCTGCTCCTAGATCTTTCAACGCTCTTAACAATGCCGTCATTACTGCAATGATCAGAAATATATCAAATAACGAACTTGCCGCAACTAAACTAGCCCGGAACGTAGATTGTAAAGCAACTCCTATCGACGCTGAATAAAATAAACTAACAATAAATGTTGCTACAATTGCGGGAACAACGACGTTTTTTCTAAATAACATTGTTGCGATTATCCATAACGTTCCACCTAAATACAACCAATGTGCTATTGTAATCACATAAGCCACACTCCCCTATTCAGAAATTACTATACTTTATGTATGGAACGGGGCGGATGTGTATTTTTTATTAAGTGAATCAATATCATAATTACCTAAACCAGCTATGTCGCTACAAATCCGTATGATGAAGTTGACTAAAGTTCAATTATATTAGATTAATATGTATAATTTTTTGCTCGGTTCGCTTACACTTAAAGAAGAAAGGGGAATTTTTATGACTAAAATAACCGATCGACTAAAACGTCAAGATGTTCCAGCAGAACAAACATGGGATATAACAGATTTATTTGCAGATAACGAGGCGTGGGAACACGAACTAGAAAGTATTCAAAACGATGCGCAACAAGTCGTTTCATTTGCGACGAAGCTACATACGAATGGCGAAACATTGTACGAAGCATTAAAAACATTAGAACAATTTCAACAGCGCATGATCCATTTAGCAACATATGCTACTTTACAAATAAGTACAGATGGTACAAATTCAGAGCATCAAGGTAGAATGGCGCAAGTATCTGCTGTTCTTGCTAAAATAGGTGCAAAATTATCTTTCTTTGAATCAGAATTATTGGAAATACCGAAAATAACATTAGATCAATTTTTCAATGATGTACCCGACTTACATGTCTATCAAAAAATGCTGAACGATATTATGAAGAAAAAGCCATATATATTAGCTCCAAATGTGGAAAAAACACTTGCCGCACTAGGAGAAACATTAAACGCTCCTTATATGATTTATGAGAGAAGTAAAGCATCTGACATGAATTTCCGTTCCATTCAAGATGCAGATGGTAACGAGCTGCCTATGTCTGAAGTTTTATATGAAAACAAATATGAATTAACAGCAGATACAATTGTCCGAAGAAATGCGTATGATTCGTTTATTACTACGTTAGATCAATACAAAAATACCAATGCAGCAACTTATGCGACAGCCGTAACAAAAGAAGTTACGATGGCAAGACTCCGTGGCTATGATTCAGTCATTAGCATGCTCCTGCAACCACAAGATGTAACGAAAGAAATGTATGAAAACCAATTAGATATCATCCAAAAAGAACTTGCTCCACATATGCGGAGATTAGCTAAACTAAAACAGGCCGATTACGAATTAGATGAATTATTATTTTGTGACTTAAAAGCGCCCTTAGATCCTTCTTATGCCCCAGATTTAACATATGATGAAGCGCAAAAGTTAATATTGGAAGCTTTGGATGTGCTCGGACCAGAATATAGCAAGATGATGAATCAGGCTTTCCAAGATCGCTGGATCGATTATTCGGATAATATCGGAAAACAATCGGGAGCATTTTGTACAACTCCTTATGGTGCACATCCATATATTTTAACATCTTGGACAAATATGATGCCTGGCGCATTTACTTTAGCTCATGAACTTGGGCATGCCGGTCATTTTTATCTTGCAGGTGAACATCAACATTTAGTTAATACAAGTACATCAACTTATTTCGTTGAAGCGCCTTCTACACTAAATGAATTGTTACTAGGTGATTATTTGATTAAAAATACGGATAATCCTCGTTTGAAAAGATGGGTCATTAATCAATTACTTGATACATACTATCATAATTTTGTTACTCATTTACTCGAAGGAGAATTCCAACGTCGTGTATATAACCTAGCTGAATCTGGTGAAGCATTAACTGCTGACGTCTTTTGTACACAGAAAAAAGAAACGATTGCTAATTTTTGGGGAGATGCTGCAGTAATAGATGACGGTGCCGGTTTAACTTGGATGCGCCAGCCTCATTATTATATGGGTTTATATCCATACACCTATTCAGCTGGGTTAACAATTGCAACCGCAGTGGCTGAAAGAATCAAATCGGATGGAGAGCCAGCCGTTAAGCAATGGTTAGATGTCTTAAAAACAGGTGGTTCAATCTCCCCTTTAGCATTAAGTCAAAAAGCTGGTGTCGATATGTCAAAACCAGATGCAATTCGAACCGCAGTAGCATATGTCGGCTCACTCGTAGATCAATTAGAAGCAAGTTATGAATAATGCCGATGATCCTGGAGTGTGAAAATTCCAGGATTTTTTTTATTGTAAAGACAAATAAGTGTACAATACAAAGTGTGAGATAATTAAACGATAGAACGGATTTATACACGATGAGATCTATTTTCAATGATGACTAGTGATTCAATCGCTACATACGAGTATATTAGGAGAGGTATCATGACACAACCCCATAAGGAGGCTATCCGATTTGAAAATGTTTCTTATTCGGTTGGCGATGTCTCGATTTTGACAAAAATTTCTGGTAGTATTATTGCAAATCAAATTACAACATTAGTTGGTCCATCAGGATCGGGAAAAACGACGTTATTAAAACTATGTAATGGACTGATTTCCCCTACGGATGGAGAAATTTGGATTGAAGATCAAGCGATTGATACTTATGATCCAGTCGATTTACGCAGAGAAATTGGTTTCGCCTTACAAAGTGCCCCAATGATTCGTGGGACTGTATACGATAACTTAGCCCTTCCACTCACTTTACAAAATAAAGAATTACTAAAAAAAGAGGCATTACATTATCTTGATACAGTCGGATTAGAATATAAATTCCTTACATATAATGCTGCTGATTTATCTGGAGGGCAAAGACAAAAAGTATCTATCGCGCGGACACTAGTGAATGAATCACCTATTTTATTATTAGATGAAATCACCTCTGCACTTGATCAGACATCTGCATATGATATCGAACAACTCATTCGCAATATAAAAGATATCCATGGAAAAACGATTATTTGGATCACGCATAACTTAATACAAGCTAAAGAACTTGGTGATTACACATGGATCATGGCTGATGGTAAAGTAGTCGAGACAGGGACAAGCGATATATTACATCACCCTACTACAGCAACTGCTCAGCGTTTTATTGAAGGTGGACAAGCATGACTTATCTCACATTATCGATCACTTTAATTTTCGTTCTCATTCCAATTATTTTATCCAAAACACTTCGATTACAATTAGAAAATGATATGATTGTTGCCACTATTCGATCCGTCATTCAGCTTCTTATTGTTGGATATATCTTAAAATTTGTGTTTGATTCAAATAGTTTCATTTATATTTTTCTGATGGTTCTATTGATGATTGTTGCGGCAACACAGAACGCACGTAAAAAAGGTAAAAGAATCAAAGGAATTACATGGAAAATCGCCATAACACTCATTGTTGTAGAAGTATTAACTCAAGGTATTTTATTAGGTTTTCAAATTGTACCAGCAACCGCACAATATATTATTTCCATTAGTGGGATGGTCATCGGAAACTCCATGGTATTAACGATTTTATTTCTAAATCGATTTACCGCTGAAGTGGAGTCATATCAAGATGAGACAGAACTTATCCTATCTCTTGGAGGTACACCTAAACAAGCGATCCATCAACAATTAATTCAATCTATTAAGGCGAGTATGATTCCAACCATCGAAGCACAAAAAACGATGGGACTTGTACAACTTCCTGGCATGATGAGCGGACAAATCATTGCAGGAGCCGATCCAATCCAAGCAGTGCAATTTCAACTCCTTATTCTGTTTTTATTATTAACAACAGCTGCGGTTACAAGTGTTTTACTTGGGTTTCTATCCTACCCAATGTTGTTTAACGAGCGGATGCAATTATTAAAAGAAGAAATTGAATCAAAGTAGACTAAACAGAGAGGATGTAGCAACATGACACACGATGTAGTTGTTATTGGAGGGGGAACCTCCGGATTAATGGCTGCCATTTCTGCAGCTGATTACGGTGCACGAACGTTATTAATCGAAAAGGGGAATAAATTAGGTAGTAAATTAATGATTTCTGGTGGTGGCCGATGTAATGTTACAAATCGATTGCCACAAGATGAGATCATCAAGAATATACCAGGGAATGGAAAATTTCTTTACAGTCCTTTTTCTGTTTTTAATAACGAAGATATCATCGATTATTTTGAAAATATGGGTATTGCGTTAAAAGAAGAAGACCATGGAAGAATGTTTCCGGTATCGAACTCGGCAAAATCGGTTGTCGATACATTAGTAAATCATTTACGACAAAACGGTGTTGAAATAAAACTCGGTTCCCCTGTAAAGGCCATTGATTATGGAGAGTCGACACATACAATATATACAGAAAATGGACATACATTTGAAACGACAGCCGTAGTTGTCGCAGTCGGAGGGAAATCTGTACCACATACTGGTTCAACTGGAGATGGGTATCCTTGGGCGAAAAAGGCTGGACACACGATAACAGATCTTTATCCTACCGAAGTTGCACTCACTTCCAGTGAAAACTTCATTAAACAAAAACAATTACAAGGGTTGTCTTTACGCAATGTTGCCCTATCCGTATTGAACAAACGCAACAAAAAGATGATTACTCATCAAATGGATATGATTTTCACCCATTTCGGTATTTCTGGTCCCGCTGTGCTGCGTTGTTCGCAATTTGTTGTCAAAGAACTTAAAAAAGGTAGGAATAGCATCCCAATGGAACTTGATTTATTACCAGAAACACATCAAGACGCCCTACATCGAAAGCTATTCGATTATGTGGAAATTAACCCCAGAAAATCAATTAAAAATATGCTGAAGGAATTAATCGATGTACCTGAACGCTTTATCACCTTTTTATTAGCACAGCACGAAATCGATGAAAATATAAAGGTAAGTAATATTTCAAAAGATATCATCCACACTATTGTTCAACAAATAAAACAATTTACCTTTCATGTTGATGGTTCCCTATCGATTGAAAAAGCATTTGTTACTGGTGGCGGAATCAAAACGAACGAAATTATTCCTAGTACAATGGAGTCGAAATTAACAGAGCGCATCTTTTTTTGTGGAGAAATTTTAGATATTCATGGGTACACTGGAGGTTACAATATAACTGCTGCATTAGTAACTGGAAGACTCGCAGGAATGAATGCTGCTTTTTACACATAAAAAAATCTGATTGAGCTATGATGTTCAATCAGATTTTTCTTTATATTTTTTTCAAAAAATCTTCGGCAAGATTACCAATTACAGGTAACTTATAATATTCATTATTGTACGCTTTAACCATTAATACAATCCACCCTATAATCCCCGCCAAAGATATAAGCCCACTAAGAGCCCAGCCTAAAAACGGGATGAAACCTAATACAAAAGTCACAACCCAAATCGCTACGAAAAAACAAATCGATTGCATGGCATGAAAACGGACAAATTTGTTTTTCTTCTCAATAATTAAAAATATAATACCAGTAATTACTGTTCCTAAATAACATAACAGCCCCGCAACATTTTGATCTAAATTTAATGATGATGGATCTTTCGTTACGATGATATCATCATCTGTTTTATTATCATCTGACATTACTACCCCTCCTTCTGTTACAACCCTTTTCTAAAACAATAGCAAATACACATGCATTTTACTACCCCTTTCTCTGAAAACAGTTCTATTGAACTATGATAAATGTTGATTACTGTAGGATTTTTTATTCATCTTTGAAAAAAGGGTCGTATTTATCAGGGAAATTCATTATACTTAGC
>JAPFCO010000061.1 GCA_026169505.1 Pseudogracilibacillus sp. | reverse complement strand
CCATCTAAGTCGATTATCGTGGAGCCTTTGGCATCGCGTGCAATATTCAAATTTCCGTTACTAACCCCTTTAGGGATATATTTATTTCGTTTATCCTGTAATGTTTCTGTACTTTTAGCTATTGACTTCATTAATAATACCTCCTATTTTCAGTATATATATTAATATTATAAGATTCTGTTATAATGAAAAGTACCAGAATTAGAAAATGCATGGTACCAGAAAATGAGGGAGAAGCTATGATGTTAATCAACATTGATCGACAGAGTACTAAAGATCATATCTATCAGCAGATCTATCGAGAGATTAAGAATACTATTTTGGAAAATAAATTGTCTCCCAGCGAAAAACTTCCTTCTAAAAGAGGATTAGCAAAGGAGTTAGGAGTGAGTATCAATTCCGTTACTAATGCATATGAACAATTGCTTGCAGAAGGATATATTTATACCGTGGAGAGAAAAGGCTACTATGTGGAAGATATTAAGCAATTCATGAGCCCTCAAGAACTTTCCGTGAGACCAGATTTTCCCGAAGACTTGAAAGAAAAGGCGATGGATGATCAAGATGGATGGATCTCTTTATCACATATATCGACGGACATTTCGATGTTCCCGTTTAATGAATGGATCAAATGTGAAAAGATGGCTATTAAATATCACGCAGAAGAACTTTCAGAAGTATCACATCCTCAAGGACCTTATCTTGTCCGACAAACTATAGCCCGACTCATCGCTGTTTCTCGCGGTGTTATATGTGAACCAGAACAAGTAATTATTGGACCTGGGACCCAGCCGCTTCTTTGGCAGATTATGAATATGCTACCATTAAGTATCACGACAGCAATTGAAAATCCTGGTTACTCAAGGCTTTACCAACAATTAAAAGATACGAATCATCATGTCATACCCATTCCTTTAGATGAGAAAGGGATTGATATGAACCGAGTAGAGGAACTAAATCCAAATCTTTTAATTATTACCCCATCTCACCAATTTCCAACAGGAATAATTATGCCAATTTCCAAAAGACTGGAAATATTAAATTGGACAGTAAACCATAAACATACCTATATTGTCGAAGATGATTATGACAGTGAATTTAAATATGGAACAGATAATATACCTTCTCTGCAAAGTTTAGATCGACATCAACGTGTTATTTATACAGGTACATTTTCAAAGACAATCATGTCAGGGTTGCGGATTAGCTATTTTGTATTACCTCCTGATTTGTTAAGAGAATATAGACGGAAGTATTCCAATTGGATCCAAGGGAGTAATGCGCTTAGCTTATATACCCTACATTATTTTATTGAATCCGGAGAATACACGAAGCATATTAAGCGTATGAATAACAGTTATGAGCAAAAAAGAGAATTGTTAGTCAAGGAATTGCAGAGTCGATTTAAGAAGGATATTTATATTAATGATATTCGAGCAGGCTTACACTTTTTGGCCGAATTTAAAACGAATCACACGTATGAAGATGTGAGCGAAAAAGCGATACAAAAAAAGTTGGAAATTTATCCTTTAACTCGTTTTATGTTGGATGGACAACTAGTTGGGACAGACAAAATTGTGCTTGTCATCGGTTTTGCTAGCATTGCTTCTGAGGAAATACCTGAGGCTGTCCAACGATTATATGAAATATTTTATGAAGATGAAAAGGGAAGTTCTAGATTATAGTTCGAAGACGAGTATTGGACGGAGTCAGAAAAACAAAAGTATTTACAAGGCTTCAAAAATAAAGTTGTGGAATACATCTTCTAAATTGATGTAAAGATGCCTTTTATGGATGGGGTCAATTTCACATATGGTATAATTACCTCAAATAAACCGTTCGGGGGAAAGTCGCATGTTGCGTGGGAATTTACAATTAATGAAGTCCGTGAACAAATCAATCATCTTAAATAAAATTCGACAAGAACAACCAATTTCACGTGCAGAAATTGCGAAACAGACGAAACTAACACGTCCGACAGTAAGCACGATTGTTAAAGAATTAATCAATGAAAAACTCGTCACAGAAAGTGTGCTTGGTGAATCACAAGGTGGACGAAAGCCAACGATGTTATTAATTAAGAAAGACAGCTTCTACATTATTGGGATTGATGCTGGTCCACGTTCTATCAAAGGCGTATTATGTAATTTAGCTGGAGAGCAATTACATCATATAATGGAAAGCTATCAACACCCTATAACAAACGAATCCTTTCTCTCTTTACTAATAGCGACGATACAACCATTGATTGATAAAATATCAACTAAGGGGAAAGTAATTGGTATAGGTGTAGCAATGCATGGAGTTGTAAATGTAGAAACAGGTACATCCTTATTTGCTCCTTTACTCGATTTGAAAGACATTCCTATTATGGAAGTATTGGAACATACATTTGCATTACCTGTTAAAGTAGAAAATGATGCACGAGCGATGGCATTAGGTGAGTCTTGGTTTGGGGCGTATGGGCAACAAGCAAGTATGTTAGCGGTGAATTTTGGTAATGGGGTTGGTGCAGGATTCATCTTGAATGACGATCTCTACCATGGACCTGACAGTCTTGCTGGTGAGGTTGGACATATGGTGATTGATATTCATGGAGAACGCTGTGCATGTGGTAGTTATGGATGTCTTCAAACGTTTGCCTCAGCACCTTCCATCGTGAGGCGAGCAAATTCCGAAATCGACGGTTATGTTTTTACATCTAGTAAAGAAGTGTATGAACTTGCATTACAAGGAAATGAAGCTTGCCGGACATTCTTAGAGCGAACGGGTGAGATTATTGGAATCGGATTAACTAATCTACTCCATATTATCAATCCCGAAATCTTGATCCTAGGTGGTGGTGTGATGAAAGCAGAGCGTTTTATGTTGCCAGCTATTCATAACATCATACAAAACCGTAGCCTAACTCCCTCAGGTAAGAATGCAACGATCGTTATTTCTGAATTAGGTGACAGTGCAGCACGTTTAGGTGCTGTTGCCTTAATTTTAGCAGAAGTATTTGATCCAGTACTGAAAGTTTAATAACCAGAGGCAATTTCATCATTACGATAATCTACTAAACCATAAATTGCATATCAATATATTACTTTTATAATGGAAGAGGCTGAGACATAGCTGAAACAATCAACTTTAACGCCGAATAATATGCTACTTAAGCGGAAGAAATATACGTAGACTCCTGCGGGAGGAAAGGCATCGGTGAGACCCCGGAGTTCATAGCACGAGGAGGCTCACCAGCCGCCCGCGGAAAGCGAAGTATATTTCTGTAGCGAATTGTAGATGCTATCATTCGGATTTCCCTTTGATAAAAACACTTATGTCCCTGCCCCTATGTAAATGCATACGTTGTTTGTTGTTTATATTTTTTATTTGCATGTAAACGAACAGAAGGCAATGTTGGATTTAGTAGAGAAGCAGGATGAGTTTGTGTTTCAAAACATACTCCCTGATAGGCTTTAGAAGGCCCACCGTGCAACGCTAAACCTTCTTCCAAACGATTCGCACTGTATAAAACAAATCCGGGTTCTGTCGTTGTGATAACTAGCTCACGTCCACTTAACGGTTCACTAACATGAATAGCTTTCTCTTTCGCGAACAGCAAATAATGATCATAACCATTTCCAACAATCTCGTTTTGTGGATGATTACTAGCAATTCCTGATTCAAGCATTTTTCCATTGCGAAAGTCAAAGGGTGTTTCCTTAACAGGGAGACATAGATCTGTTGGCAATAGCTCCTGATCTACCTCGATCAGCCTGTCACAATCGGTCGTGACAATATGTTGATGAATCGGTATTTGTATATCACCACTAAGATTAAAATACATATGATTCGTTGGTGACAAAATCGTATCCTTCGTTGCAATTGCTTCATAAGTGATTGTAAATGTACGGTCCTTCTTTAAACTATAATATACCGTCATCTCAACGTCTCCTGGATATCCATCGGCTCCCGCTTTGCTTGTATGCCTTAGCTGCACTCCCACTTCGTGTTCATTTTGAAACACTTCACTTTTCCATACTACTTGATGAAACCCATTTGGACCTCCATGCAAATGGTGGCTTCGCTCATTCGCTACTAGTGAAAATGTTTGCCCATTTTGCTGGAACTCAGCATTTGGAATACGCCCACCGACACGTCCAATCAGTGCACCTAGAAAATGAGTATCCTTTTTATAGTCTTGGACATTTTTGTATCCCAAAACGACATTTTCCATCTTTCCGTTTTTGTCTGGCACAACTATCTTTGTAATGATACCACCATAATTTAAGCAGTGGATCTCGATGTTATCACCTATTAATGTAAACTCAATCCAATGATCATCAACCTCCTTTGCTTGCCATTTCATAGTGATTCCTCCTCGTTCAATCGATCAATAAAACGATTTAACGCTGTTTTTCCTTCCATTGTTTGTTTATACACACTTGCATTCGTTAATACTTGGACGAATTTATTACCCAATTCTTGTTGAATGATTTGCTCACTTTCTTCCTTAGTGGCTAATTCCCCATATGTTACACGCAGCTCCCGGACCCAATCGGCATGAATATTCGGTATCTCTTTCTCATGATTAAGTAAGCCCTCGGTAATTATTTCTAGTTCATCTATTAATCTTGCTGGTAAAATAGCTAATCCCAGCACTTCAATTAAGCCAATATTCTCCTTTTTAATATGATGTACATCTTCATGTGGGTGAAAAACACCCATAGGATATGTTACGGTTGTTCGGTTATTACGAAGAGCAATATCAAATTCAAATTGACCATCACGGTATCTT
>JAPFCO010000322.1 GCA_026169505.1 Pseudogracilibacillus sp. | reverse complement strand
TTCAAAAGACGAAAAGTAAACAAAAATCCCGAGGAATTGATTTAGCTCGTATTTTCAACATAAATGAAATAACCGTTTGTAATGAAAGTTAAATAGGTTCTATGTCAATTATTGGGGTGAGCGTATGTATGCTCACTCCTAATTATATCACTCGAATGTCTGTAATTTTTACTGATTAGTGAGAACTTCTGATCAGGGAAGAGTAGGATTTAAATATCCCACTAGAGCCATAGGTAGTCAAGAATCACTTATAACTTTCCAGCAATTCAAGTGCTTTAAACTCTATATAATTCATTGCTATTTAAATGCAAGCAACTTTTTGGCGTGTACTCCACAACACTTTATTCGTCTTGTTCATCTAACTTTTTATTTAAATATGCTGCAATTTCTGTTTCTCTTCTTTCAATAGCAAATGCATAAGCGTCCATATTTTTCATACTTTCTCCAGAGTATTTTATAGTGATATCTATATTATTCTCCACTAACAATTGAACAACTCCAAAATAACCACCATATATTGCAGCAAAAAGAGGATTTTTATCAGGTTCACTAGTATCAATCTCAATATTATGTTTAATAAGATATTCAGCAATATCTACATATCCTTTTGTAGCCGCTCTTTCTAACGCATTTGTAGAAAAAGTTCCACCTTGCACATTAACATCTATCCCGGCAGCAAGTAGAAACTTAATTATTTCTAAATGTCCATGGGCTACAGCTACATGTAACCACGTGCCAAAAGGTGTCTCCCATGTTAACATTTCAGATTCTCCCTTGAGTAAATTTTTTAATAGATCCAATTGGCCCTTTTTGATGGCACTTCTAATGTCTTTTGCAATTTTATTCTGATCCACTTTTAGCTTCTCCTTCAGTTCTTATCTTCTAGAAGCAGCTTGTTTTCTAAGATCTTCTAGTATTTTAATCATAATGAATCTCTAACTAATCAATATACTTTCATCAATTTCCGATAGTACTTCGATGATTAGATCGTGTACTTTGTTCTTTTAAGTCATCATTTAAAGCTCGTGTCCGTAAAAGTATTTTTTTCCTTTTTCCAAAGTTTTTATTGAAAGTCCATTTACATAGTCAATAAATGCTGTATATTTGTACGCATTAATAATAGTATTGTAGTCTCCTGGTGTTTTTTCACCTGTCCAAATTGATAATAAAGATGGAATTAATTCCATCTTTAATGGCTCTTCATTATTGGCAGCAATCATAACTCCCTGAATCATTTTTTTAGCTAAGTCTCCAGGGAAAGCTAAGTTCTCTTGGAAATAGTAACTTTCTACATCATTTTCTTGATAGTATGTAAAATAAAAATGGCCTATCTCATCTATTGTTGCCTCTTCTCCAATCTGCTCCTCAAAATGTATAAATGAATCAATGGAATCCCTTATAATTCTATCCGTATCTGAGATTTCATCCCAATCTTCAAGCAATGCCAGTAAATACGGAATAATTTCAAGTGAAAGTGATGTAGTAGCTGCTGATGCAAATGTATTAACTGTTTCCTCAGTTCCCTCACTTAGAAAGTGTAGATTTTTTGTGTCTCTTAAATCATTGTGTGTAGCAACAGATAAAAATACCCTAATACATAAATTCAAAACCGATTCATCTTTAGTCTGATTCATTAACTCTATCAATAATGCTTTTTGAGTGAAATCACCTATCTTAAATAATTCTAATACATTAAATAATATATCTTTCTCTGTTAAAGAATTTAAAGTTTTGTCTTTTATTTCTGATGTAGACCATACGCTTTTTTCTCCAAACCACATACTATTCATAAGATTTCCGGTATCCTCCATAAATACACCTACTTTCCTAATTGATCTTTTTTTCATTTCCTCTTTGCCATGTCGAAGCTTTATCTCGTTGTAAAATTCCCTATCTACACCGATGCGATGCTCTTCATTAATGTCCTAAGATCGATCCGAACATTACTGAATTGGTCCCATAAATTCAGTTATAATAAAAATATGTTCTTTCAATTTCACCTTTTTTAAGTTCTCTACTTTTTCTGCTCCACCTAATCCTAATATAGGTGTATAGCCGAAGCATTCTTCATAATCCAATTCATTATATTGTTTCAGGGCTTCAGGATAAGGTTGCCAAGACAAATCTTCATCTCTAAATTCCGAATCAGCAATATTTTGAAAGAAAAATTCAAATGTAAACAGAATTGTTTTTACCACACCATGCCTATAATTAAGGACTCTAACATATCCATCTGACCAGATTACTAGGTCACCCATACCTGTAGTAAACAATACGATTGAATCCTTGTACCTTTCACTACTTTCCTCCAGGATTTCCTTGAATTCTTCTGGATTTACACTTTTAAAATACCCTTTCATAAAGGTACCAAATCCATAATTACTCCATAAATCTATCATTTCCTTTGGTACCAGGTGTCTGTATTTTTCAATGATTTCACTTGGAACTTTATGATGCAATTTAAAATATCTTAAATATGGCTCCATTTAAACTCCTCCCGTTAATGTGTTAACTTCACATTCAGATAAGTATCTTTCAGTTGTTCTGGTGTCATACCTTTTGCTAATTCTTTAATTTGTTCATCAACAATATCAATCCTATATCGCCATTGAATACCAATTGATGAATTGACTCCCTTATCTCCCAAACCTCCTATTACTTCCGCCTTTCCACCTGCTATCTGGTCTGGGTTATGAAGTGCGGCTTGGCTATCTAACCATTCTGTAGCTTGTTTCTTAGATTTCGATAACGGTAAGCCTTCTTTTTGTAGTTCATTTATCTTTTGTACATAAGCTTCTTCCCTAGCAGTTTGTTGAGCAGCATTACTTTCAATTGCTCTACCTTCGGCAATATATCTATCTCTATTTTTCAGATATTCGTTAACCGTTAATTCATTCATACCTTTTTCTTGGTCTTTTAATTGTCTTGCAAACTCTTCGGAATTATGTTTAACATTTCTTTTAAAATTAACTTCAATTTCTTTTATTTTAGGTACATCATCTAAATTCTTTACATTTCCCGCACCCTTAGTTCCACCACTCCCAAACACGCCTTTTACATTCTCCATCTGACCTCTGAATATGTTCTCGACAGCATGGGTGTTTTCAGCTGTTTCTCTCATTATTAAGCCTTCTGGAGTAACGTGTTGCGGGCTTAAATTACTTGTAGCCTGTTTGCCGGCAGTGATACCTTTGTCAATCACTTTTCCTACATCAATAACATCTTTTTCTATTTTTTTGCCTGCAGCTATTGCAGTCGCTTTTCCTGCTTCTTTTAACTGGCTAATTCGTTCTAATCCCTTAGTTCTCGCTGTCTGTACCGTATTTCCAATCGACTGCCTGACTTTCGCTAGGTCCGCTGTTTTCAATCCTATTTTAGAAAAATCAGCTACTTTACTCGTTACCCTACCCGTCGTCGCAAACTTTTTCGCTGCGCCAAGACCTGGAACAATATCTAATGGTGCTAACAAGCCTCGAAACCAACGTTCGCCAGTGTCTAACTCCCGACCGGACGCCAAGTCTTCTCCACGAACCGTATTCGTTAATTCATATGCACCATAAGTAGCCGCGAGGGTGAGTCCTGCAGGCGGAAAAATAACCGTTGCTGTTATAATAACAGCTAATGCGGCAATACTCTATTATAAAAAACATCCCTGAGGTTAGATTTTTTGGTCTAACTTCAGGGGTACACATCAATAACAAGTGCTTTAGTTTATGAGAATTTTACGCATATCATGGCAAATATTATTTTAAAACCTACTAATTGTTTTTCTGATGTTTTCTTAACCTCTTATCATTTCCTAGAACACTTCAAATTAGTACGGATTGTTCAATCCATTAATAAAACCTTTAAAATTACCAGCTATTTTATACGTGTTTTCTTCTTCACTAGATTGCGGGAAGTAAAAAGAGTGATCCCAATAATATACACCTTCGTTTTCAGCATCTGTCATAAGTACAATTAATCCAGAACCAGGATCATCTCCTATTATTAAACTATTTGGCAATAAATCTTCTTCAAATTCTTCAAAGCATACACTCAGATCAAACACTCTTTTAACTTCAATACCATATAAAACATCTAATGGAATTTCCTGTTTCAATTCTTCTACAAAAAATTTGCTATATCTAACTTTCGAAGTTCCTCCGTTATATTCTCTCAAAAACTCTTTATATTCATCTGGAAGTAGGAATCCTATTAATTCTTCTAATTCTTCAATCAATTCCTCACTAGCCTTACCAAAAGCGTCTAAATTCATATTTTCCACTCCTATTTAACCTTTTTAGTTAATGACATTCCACCCATATGTCGAAATCTTCTGTGCATCTCTTTATTTATTTCTTGCATTGTCGTTAAATCTTGATGATGATGCCACGTGTTTTCATCTAATTTCGGTCCATTTGGAGCTAATTCATCTGCCTTAGAAAAATCACTGTCATACCTTTTAAATTGGATTCTCAGGATACTCATCAAGATAGCTTTCTATTAATGCTTGCTTCTTTTGATTGGTTGGTTCATTTCCTAAATATTTATATTCCCATATATCTAATAAATCATTAAAACTGTAATCTGTCTTAAACCAATCGGTATAATCATAGTGAATATTAAACTTGCCACTGCGTTCCAAACTCATTGTAAATGAATACCAAAGTGCTTGATTATATTTTTTAAATACTTCCCACATTTTATCGCCAAGGTCGAATAAAGAATCATCTAGATTGTCAAATTCTGCCTCATTAATAGAGGATTCGAGCGGAATATCTAAACTATACTGATAGATATTTGGTCTCTCTGGTGTATTATAAAAAAAGTATGTGCCACCACCTGTTGCTGATATTTGTGCATAAAAGTAAAACTTCTCCCATTCTTCTGGGATCATTTGATTCACTGTATCTGCTATTTCTTGATAGATTTGTTGCATTTCTTTTTCCATTTACTTCCCCTTTTTTACTATCTGGATTTATAGTGCTCATTGCAACTTTATTCTACATCGAATGTCTTTGTCTCTGTGCTGTTACAAAAGTCTTTTAAATGCGAAAGATACTCTTCTAAATCCTCTTATCTGTCAGCACCAGATATCAAGTCTATTCCACGAAATACTTACAATAACTCTAATATATCATAAAATACGAGTAGTAATTGAGTTTGTTTTGTATATGTAAATGCAACAAAATACTAAAAAGCCACAGTTGGTTAATTAAAAAACTGTGGCCTCCAAAAAGATAAAAAAATGAGCTATCTTTTATATAAATATTCTCTAAAATTTAAAGATGATTATTTTTCACTTCCTCAAACCATTCATCGGCAATATGGTCCGCCGTTTTAACATCGTCATGTGTATATACTAAATCATATTTATATGAAGCTTGAAACTTACCGCTTTTAGCGTCATATATTAACTTCAATTCTGTTGGCATATCTATATCATATGTTTTGCATAATGACGTGACTTTTTTCATATTCTCATTTAAAATATCTAGAACCGCAAAATTACGATCTGCTGAAACATCATATTCTCTTTCTCCATTTTCCAATGCTTCATTTAAATTATGGGGTTCTACGTACTTATCATTAATTAAGTAGAAAAAGTTACTTGATGTTACCCCTTCTTCCTGTGAAGCATAAACATAGACTTTATCCGTTCTATCTTCAACATATTCCATACATATCGATATCATATCTGCTTGTAACTCACTAAATTGATCTTCAAACTCGCTCATCATTTTTCACTCCTATTGTTAATTTAAAAATTCTTGGGAAAATCTCTTTCCATCTATAAAATATCTAACTTTAAATTCATCCGGACGCATTTTATCTGTAGAGTATTTTATATCAACATCCACCGTTACCTTTTTAGGAGGCGTTTCTTTTAGAGCTGCCGCCCATGTATCTTCTATTTTCTTATATTGCTTTAAATTAACATCAGATAATTGCGATACCAAATTGTCAAGTTTGGGAGAGCCACCAAACCTATCACCAGCCAAATGTCCTGCATGATCTTGCCCTTTAATTTTACCCGGGGTATTTGGGTTATGTGATAATCTTTTTTCTCTTGTTGTTAATTGTAAATGATCTGTTTCAAATTTAGATATTCTACCTAAATGATCTGTTTCGTAAAAATAATCATACTCACCAGTTTTATATCTAATATTTGGTTTCAACTTATTATTTCTGCCATTAGCAAAGTGTTGTCCTTTGCCTACAAATGGTTTTTCTCCACTTACTCCTAATCTACCCTTATCCGCATTCTTACCACTCCCAAACACGCCTTTTACATTCTCCATCTGACCTCTGAATATATTCTCTGCTGCATGGGTGTTTTCAACGCTTTCTCTCATCAATACGCCTTCTGGAGTAACGTGTTGCGGGCTTAAATTACTTTTAGCCTGTTTGCCGGCAGTGATACCTTTGTCAATGACTTTTCCTACATCAATGACATCTTTTTCTATTTTTTTCCCTGCTGCTATTGCAGTCGCTTTTCCTGCTTCTTTTAACTGGCTAATTCGTTCTAATCCCTTAGTTCTTGCTGTCTGTATCGTATTTCCAATCGACTTTCTGACCTTAGCTAGATCTGCTGTTTTCAATCCTATTTTAGAAAAATCAGCTACTTTCCTCGTTACCCTACCCGTCGTAGCAAACTTTTTCGCTGCACCAAGGCCTGGAACAATGTCTAATGG
>JAPFCO010000202.1 GCA_026169505.1 Pseudogracilibacillus sp. | reverse complement strand
GTATTACATGTTGTATTACCATTTGTTGGTATTGTTATTGGGCATTATGTATCTGAAAAGGTGACCTTTATCACGGAATTAACTGGTGGGTTTATTTTAATTGTCATCGGTGCGCATATGTTTTTTTCAGCTTTACAAGCAAAATCATATGAAGTTCCTCCACAACAAGGATGGAAACTGCTGATTGTTGCATTCTTTGTCAGTATTGATAGTTTTCCGGCAGGTCTAAGTATTGGGTTTGCTAGTTTCGATACCTTTTTAATTATTACATCGTTTGGCATATGTTCGATGGCGATGTCCTGGCTCGGGATGCTTATTGGTAAAAAAGTTCATGCTAGAACAGGTAAATATAGTGAAATATTAGGGGGAGTTATTTTACACCTAATTGGATTAATACTTGTTTTCCATTAGAATGGTATGAATAGAAGGCTCATCTTTTTCGATCATATATGTTATATTAAAAGAAGACATAAAAAGAGGGATAAAAATGAATGTACTTTTCATCTGTACTGGAAACACATGTAGAAGTCCGATGGCAGAAGCACTCCTAAGGAGGATGCTGCCAACAATAAATGTGAAATCGGCAGGTATATTTGCAAATGATGGTGATACAATCAATCCGAATGCAAAGGTAGTATTGCAAGAGCAAGATATTCATACCGAGCATGCAGCATCACCTGT
Source organism: Pseudogracilibacillus sp. (assembly GCA_026169505.1). Lineage (GTDB taxonomy): Bacteria > Bacillota > Bacilli > Bacillales > Amphibacillaceae > Pseudogracilibacillus. The sequence goes on along the minus strand of JAPFCO010000202.1, from coordinate 2,158 downwards.
AACGGTGGAATTATTAAATTGGGCTGATGTTGTTTTAACAATGACAGAGAGTCATAAAATGCTCTTATCTGCTCAGTTTCCGGATATGCAACATCGATATTTCACGTTCATTGAATTTACAAATCAAGATGATGGCTCCGCTCATGATCGTTCGTTAGATGTGGATGATCCATTTGGTCAGCATCTAGACGTTTATCGTAATACTTTAGTGCAATTAGAAGAGTCTATGCTATTATTAGTCGAAAAATTACAACAATGATTTTAACGAATACGTGTCGAGAAGTGAAGAAGTCTATAACACACAATCAACGACCTTGATGAAGGAGAGATTATCGTGAAAGTAATTATAACTGGAGATCATGCAGGTATGGTGTTAAGGAATGCAGCGAAGGAAGTGCTAGATGAGTTAGGATTCGAATATGAAGATGTGGGCGCAGATTGCTTATCATCTGTAGATTATCCTGATTATGCCTTACCTGCAGCAGAGCGTGTAGCAAATGGAGAATTTGATCGGGGTATTTTTGTTTGTGGGACAGGAATAGGTATTTCGATTTCTGCAAACAAAGTAAAAGGTATTCGTTGCGCATTAACACATGATGTATTCTCAGCAAAAGCAACGAGACTGCATAATGATACAAATGTTTTGGCAATGGGTGAACGAGTGATTGGACCAGGTTTGGCAAAGGAAATTATCGAAACATGGTTAACAACTGAATTTGAAGGTGGTCGACATGAAAAACGCGTGAATAAGATTTCACACTATGAAGAGCATGGGTGTAGTAAGTAAGGTTAGTCATGCTTAAAATGAGGTGACCAAAATGAATGAATTATTAAATAAAGTACAAGCTGATGTAGACGCAGTTGTTTCAGAATGGATAGCAAGTGATTTTTTAAAGACAGCTGATTTGTTTGTTATCGGCTGCTCAACGAGTGAAGTCGCTGGGGAGCATATCGGAACATCTGGTAGTGAAGAAATAGCTGGACTTATTTTCAATTCCTTTCAACAGTTAAGTGAAGCAAAGGACATTTATATTGTTTATCAATGTTGTGAGCACTTAAACAGAGCCTTAGTCATGGAGCGTGACATCCAATCCCAACTTCGTTTAGAAGAAGTATCGGTAGTACCAGTGAGGGCTGCTGGCGGAGCAATGGCCGCTTATGCGTATAAAAACTTTACGGATCCTGTAGTTGTAGAAGAGGTTTCTGCCAATGCCGGAATAGATATTGGTGATACGATGATTGGCATGCACTTGAAACAAGTTGCAGTACCCATTCGTTTCGGGCAAAAGGAAATTGGAAATGCTCATATTACGTTAGCAAGAACACGTCCAAAATTAATCGGCGGAGCTAGAGCAAAGTATGAATAAATAAAACTAGAGATAATAATCATTCATACTCAGTCCATTTTATATGAAGCAATGAAGCATCAAAAAGACTCATTATTTATGAGAGTCTTTTTGATGCCTATTGTTGTTGTCGAAAGTTATTTAAGTGGAAGGGCTTTTCAGCAATCTGCAGTTTTCACAATACTTCTTTATCAGAGTTCTTGCTCAAATACCACTTCAGCAACATCCATCTAATGAGCGCTCCAATACTTAATCCAACTGGAATAAACAGGATAGGTAACCATAAGGGTCCAATCAGATAGCCAAACAATGTAAATACAGGCGAAAAAATCACACCTATCGTTGCAAAATAAGCAGTACATACTAACGGCAGATAGGCAAATACCCCTTGTCCGCCACCCGCATCTTTATAAGCATCCCAAATAGCGAAGAAATAAATACAAGGATAAAACATATACCACGCGTAGTTTGTTTGGGTAATAGCCTCAGCGATTTCACCGTGAAAACTTAATATAATTACTTGATTGAAGTTACTATAAATGTTGATTAGAATTTCTAAACTAATAAATAGTAATCTTTTTATAAACTTATGATTTAATAATTGGCCAAAGCCTGGGAAAGCAATACTCCATAACAAGCTTTCTATAGGAACGCTTTTATTCTTTAGCTTCTCCATGGCATTATCTTTTTGTTAAATCTTTTCGATCTGCTGCCATTGGCGGTTGTTCCATCCAACCCTTTTCAATAAGAATATTTGCCCCATCATTGGAATACTTCCCTATCTCCGCAATCAATCTTGTATATTGAACACT
>JAPFCO010000185.1 GCA_026169505.1 Pseudogracilibacillus sp. | reverse complement strand
TGGACGTTGCATTGTACAATATCATTGCAGAACGATAATCTGCCCATGAGCGCCTCATTTCCTGTTACTTTGAACAATTACCCCGACTAATATCATCTATCCAGATGTATCACTACTCTACTACTCCCTGTAGTTCGATCGTTTTCAATTACAGGTTGTAGTGACGTAGCCGGTTTAGGCAATGATGAAGTTGATTCGTTAGTAAATAAAGTGAAAAAAGCATGAACAATCGTGAAAATACTTCAATGCGTTACATTTAAATGATAAGTTTAATAAGATGTGACTAGTTCGTTACACTTATTTATGATATAATGCATATTGTTAGTAACGTTGTAGATGCTACTTATATCATCAAATTGTATAGATTTATATGTGGAATGCTTAAAAATAGCGTAATTTTATGATAAATGTCCATTTCGCATATGATTTATTTACAATCGTGCGTAGGTAGTTTATAATGAGTTTGTATTAGGTTACATAAAAGGAGGGGAAAAAGCATGGATCGAATGTTTCGTGTGCTTGCCTTTTGGACAGGTATTTTTGCTATTATGTTTTATGTAGGAGATATGTTTAATACTGCTATATTATTCCTCGTTCAGACGGCCTTTTTCCTAACGTTAAGTTATTTGAAGCTATCAGAACGTATGTATATGTATATGTTCGGCGCGTATTTAACAGTGTTTATGATTGGATTTACATGGTATACTGAATTTATTATGGTTCCTGGATTCGGTCATTAAACAAAAAAACCTCTACTTCATTGAATGAAGTAGAGGTTTTTTCTTTCTGCTTTTAATAAAAAATGTAAAGTTAGTTTGATCTTGATAAAAATGCTTCAGATAAATAAAGCATTCCTCCATTTAGGACCTTATGTGTAATCGATGGTTGTAGTCGGTTTTTAATCTCCGTAATTTCTTTCGTTAATTGTTCACTATCCAGATCCTGATGATAAAAATGATGGACCATATCTATTTCTTCTCTCATCAAATCCAAAGATGCATTTGCCCAATCATGGTTCTCCTCAGCGATTTGTTCAGAAATAAATTGTTCAATCCGTTTGAAACCACTTTGTTCTGTAATCAGTGGAGAAATTGTATAACAATAGGGCGAAATAGAAGGGGACAAATTTAATGGTTCAAGACGTTCCATCATATTATAAGCCATTGCTCCATTGATCAAATTTAATCCAATGGAATATAGTTTCTCCTTTTTTAGTTTACCTTCATAGACAACTAAGTAATTCGTAAGTAACCAAGGGTGTAATAATGTTTTCTCTTCTGTTTGACATACTTCAAATAGGTTTATTACGTTATTATTTGTTATGATGTGATCGTATATTTGTTGTAATCTAGGACTGCCATGATGCATCCATTCACTTTCCGACGAATCTTCCATTTTCGTTGTAAAAGCTAAAGTTTGTGGTGTTCCCGTTCTTCCGGTTGCTTCAATGTATTGCCAATAAAAAGGTCGATTCATTAGTGCTTTATCCATTTCTATTGAAAGTTGTACTTTTAAGTTCTGTTCACTTCTATCAATGATACTACAATGATTAGCTCGGAAAAAAGTATCGAGAAATTGGCTAATGTCTATAGGATGTTTAGCTTCCATCTTGTTGCTCTCCAATTGTGTTATTCATTTGGTCAACAACGGAAACAAGGTTATCCATTTTAATTCGTAATTCTCCAGAAGAGGTTGTTTCCTCCATTATTTGTTTAACTTGATCTTCCATATTGTGAATATTTAAAGAAGCTAAAATTTTATCTAATTTTCCAATCACATTTTCAAAAATATGTAGTTTGTCATATAACAACTTAACAATATGCTCCTCCATAGTTTGTTCGATTGCAAAATTATAAATATGCATATGATTCTTTTGTCCATATCGATGGATACGACCAATACGTTGTTCTAAACGCATTGGATTCCATGGTAAATCATAATTAATAATATGGTGACAGAATTGCAAATTAATCCCTTCTCCACCAGCTTCTGTAGCAATTAGCACTTGCTTATCTTGTTCGAATAACTGAGTAATCCATTCTTTGCGCCCTTTTTTTAACCCACCTTGAAAAGCGACAGATGTAATATCATGTTGGTTTAAATACCATTGTAAATAAAATTGAGTTGCACGATATTCTGTGAATACGATGACTTTTTCATGCCCAATTTTATCAATCATCTCAATCAGCTTTTTAGCTTTTACATGATGTGGTAAAGCAGCAATCATTTCTAAAAACTGAGGCTGAATATGCATGATGTCGTTGTTTTTGGTCTTTTGCAAAGAAACATAACAAGCTTCTCTAGAAGAACATAACTCTTTTAAATACGTCATTTTGGATAAGGAAGATAGTCCGTGAAAGGCATTTTCTAATTGTGCATACACATTTAGTTCTTCTTCCGTAAATTGTAACCAAATAGTATGTACATGGCGTTTGACATTATCTAATAAAGTATCTTTCCTTCGATTGCGCACCATTACCTTTTTTATTAATTTCCGTAGGTATGTATTTTCTAGGCTTTTATTGCTATTTTTATGATGTTTTTTAACGAATGTTTCATGATCACCTAGATAACCTGGCTTTAGGATTGAAACTAAATTGAAAATTTCTAGTAAATTATTTTGAATTGGAGTAGCGGTGAGAAACAAGCAGTATTTTTTTTGAATCGATCGTACAAATTGATGATTTAACGTATCAGCATTTTTTAGACGATGTGCCTCATCAATAATTACCATATCAAAATGCATACTCAAAATTTCCTCGCGATGTGGCATCCGCTTTGCTAAATCTAGTGATGTTATAAAAAAAGGATAATCATCCCATTGATAATTTTTTCGATAATTAGCTAAAGGGATATAAAACTTTTCTTGTAATTCTTTTATCCATTGATTAATAAGTGAAGCTGGAACTAAAATGAGCGCATTTTTTACTAAACCACGAATCATATATTCTTTTAAAATAAGTCCGGCTTCAATTGTTTTACCTAAACCAACTTCGTCTGCTAATATAGCACGACCATTCATTTCTTGAATAACAGTTTTAGCTGCGTCTATTTGATGATCTAAAAAGTCGACTTGTGGTAAATGATGTAAAGCTTGTAATGCTTCAAAGTCTGTCACAGCGGTTGACTTTTTATAGCGATAAGCTAATTGAAATAACTCCCAGTTGGAACTAAGTTCATTTCTCTCGATGGACTGTGTTAACTTAGGGATAAATTTTTCATCACGGTGTACTGAAATTTTATTCATACAATCATTCCTCATATTTGGTCATTATCTATAGTATGTACGAGTAAATCTAGTTTTATGACATGCACGATTAGAGGTACGGATGAAAAGCTATGCAAAAGAGGGTAATATGGTGAGGGTACTATGTATATGTTTAGTGTTTATACATAAAAACAACCCAGATAGAAGCCTTTACATGTGCCTCTATCTGGGTTGTTGCATGAAAAACTAATAAGATTTTTTATAATCAATTTTTCCTGTCCACTTTTTAAAGCCACCTTCAAGAATGTTAATATCATCAAAATTATTTTTCTTTAACGTTTGAGCAGCACGAAATGATCTCGATGTATTTTGACAATAGATATATACAGGTTTATCAGGGCGTAACGCATTCATGTTTTGTTTCATTTGTGTGATAGGTAAGTTTCTTGCCCCTCTAATATAGCCTCTTTCAAACTCTTTTGGTTCTCTCACATCAATTAGTTGTGCTTTGCGATACCCTTTAATAAATTGATCCTGTGTTAAAATTGTTGCAGTTTTCTTCTGACGAAAAAAAGTGAAAATATAATATACAATCAGTAGAACTACTAAAATAATTAGAACTGTCATCTTACGATCCCCCAAATAAATAATCTATATTATATATTATAAAGATAAAAAAGAGATATTACAATCAATCTATCTAAACAAAAACTTGTAATGAATTGTCTGATTTTATGTATATTTGAATGAAAGGCATTGATTTGTCAACCTTTTATAAAATGGTCAAAATAGTCGCTAAACTCGGAATAAAACAATATGTAGTATTTTTTATCTATTTCAGATACAACATATTGATTTTTTGTCGTAAATTGTGTATTGTAGAGGTAATGATAAAATCATTTATTTTCAAAAGTTTGCTTAGGAGTGATGAACGGTGTCGATAATGATAGATGTGAATAATAATATGAATGTACAAGCTTTAAACGAAGATATTAAATTATTTCCCCAAGTACATCCTGTAACAGAGGATATGAAAATAACGCATGAAGGTGTGTCTAGGTTAGTAATGCTAGATAGATACGCCTTTAAAGATACGGAAAAGAAAACATTAAAACAAGGAGATTTCGTCGTTTTAACGGTGAAATCAGATCCAAATTTCCCTGCACGTGGCTATGGTTCTGTCCAAGAGATCGATTGGGATAAAAAATTAGCAACGATTAAAGTAGCAGAAGAATTTATAAACGTCCTAGATGATGAAAAAGAAATTGAGTCAGGACTTGTAAAACGAAGTCTAGATGTTATCGATAAGCCGTTAGAAATATATTATGAACAAATAGCAAAAAGAAATGCAACAGGATTAGCTTCTGTTGAAACAACAGAAGAAAAAAGAGTGGAATCATATGAGGCTTTTACAAAAGAATTATCTAATTTAAATTTTGTACCAGCTGGACGTGTACTTTACGGTGCTGGCTCTGAAACAGATGTAACTTATTTTAACTGCTATGTTATGCCTTTTATTCAAGACTCTCGTGAAGGGATCTCTGATCACCGTAAACAAGTGATGGAAATCATGTCACGTGGAGGTGGAGTTGGAACAAATGGATCGACATTAAGACCACGTAACACGCTAGCTCGTGGGGTTAATGGTAAATCATCAGGTTCCGTATCATGGTTAGATGATATCGCAAAACTAACTCATTTAGTAGAACAAGGTGGATCACGACGCGGGGCACAAATGATTATGTTAGCGGACTGGCATCCAGATATTATTGAATTTATTATTTCTAAAATGCAAAACCCACGTATATTACGATTTTTAATTGAAAATAATGAAGATGAAGAAATTCGAGCGTTAGCAAAAGAGAAGTTGAATTTCACTCCTTTAACAGAGACGGAGAAGGATTTATACCAAGGAATTCTTAATTATAAAACGATGCCCGGTACAGGTGGCTTTACAGAAGAAGCAATTAAAGAGGCTGAACAAAAATTAGTTACGGGTGGTACATATTCTGTACATCAATCTGAATTTTTAACAGGAGCTAATATTTCTGTTTGTTTAACGAAAGAATTTATGGAAGCAGTCGAGAATGATGAAGAATATGAACTGCGTTTCCCGAATGTAGAAAACTACACAAAAGAAGAAATGGCTTATTATAATGAGCAATGGCACGAAATTGGTGATGTTCGTCGGTGGGAAGAGATTGGCTACGACGTGAGAAGTTATCGTAAAGTAAGAGCGAAAGATTTATGGGATTTAATCAATATATGTGCAACATATTCTGCAGAACCTGGCATCTTCTTTATTGATAATGCCAATGATAAAACAAATGCTAAAGCGTATGGTCAACAAGTTGTTGCAACAAATCCTTGTGGTGAACAACCATTAGCTCCTTATTCTGTTTGTAATTTAGCAGCTATTAATTTAGCAGAGATGGCAAATAAAGAAACTAAATCTGTTAACTTTGATAAGTTAATTGACACAGTTAATGTAGGTGTTCGGATGCAAGATAATGTGATTGATGCAACACCATACTTTTTAGAAGAAAACAAAGTACAAGCTTTAGGTGAAAGACGGGTAGGTTTAGGAGTCATGGGTTTACATGACTTACTCATCTATTGTGAAACAGCTTATGGGTCTGAAGAGGGTAATTTATTAGTTGATAAAGTTTTCGAAACGATTGCTACTACAGCATATCGAGCATCGATTGAATTAGCGAAAGAAAAAGGAAGCTTCCCATTCTTAATCGGAGCAACAGACAAAGAAACAAAAGAGTTGCGTGAAGCATTTATTAACACAGGCTATATGAAAGAAATGCCTGTTGATATAAAAGAAGGTATCATTCAACACGGAATTAGAAACTCACACTTATTAACAGTTGCTCCAACAGGGTCAACAGGTACAATGGTAGGAGTAAGTACAGGATTAGAGCCATACTTCTCATTCTCTTACTATAGAAGTGGTAGATTAGGTAAGTTCATCGAAGTAAAGGCGAAAATTGTGGAAGAATATTTATCACAACATCCAGAACAAGATGAATCTAATTTACCCGATTGGTTTGTTACAGCGATGGAATTAGCGCCTGAAGCACATGCTGATACACAATGTGTTATCCAGCGTTGGATCGATAGTTCTATTTCTAAAACAGTTAACGCTCCAAAAGGATATACTGTATCTCAAGTAGAAAGTGTCTATCAGAGACTATATAAAGGCGGAGCAAAGGGTGGAACGGTTTATGTAGACGGTAGCCGTGATACCCAAGTTCTAACATTAGAAGCGGAACAGTTAACGTTTGATGAGGTGGATGAACAAGATGCTTATGAAGAGACGCCTCGAGTAGTTCTAGTGGATACGATTCACGAATTAGAGAAGACGAATGTAACAGTAGGATCGGAAATTGGTGACCGTTGTCCAGTTTGCCGTGAAGGTCATGTAGCTGAAATAGGCGGTTGTAACACATGTACAAGCTGTGGCGCCCAGCTAAAATGTGGAATTTAATCAATAATAATAATGCAGTTATCCAAATACGATTTGGATAACTGCTTTTATTGTTATTATCCCGATTTATACTTTCATGAAACAAAATGAGCAAGACATTGTGTAACGAAACAAAAGGTCAAATAAGCTATGTGAGGAATCTGGACTGTCGACATCTCCTATCATACAAAAAAAGAACCACTTCGCTAAAATGATAACGAAATGGTTCTGTCTTATTTTATTCGCATCTGATAATATGGCTTTACATTAAGCCGTTCTTGTTTCTTGGCTTTTACTACTACTTGGTAATGCATCTTGCTTTCTTTTTAGCATCATGCGCTGATATAGATTATTTAGCACAATCATTAAACATACAATAAAGACTCCTAGGTATTCAAAGAATGAAATCCGATACCCTTGGATCATTTGAATGACAACAGTTGTCACTGGTGCAAAATTAATGAATAAAATCGCATTGATTGGTTTTAACATCGCAACACCTTGGTTCCAGAAAATTAACGCTAGTAAACCTGGAACAAAGATCATAAAGTACATATTGTATCGAACCATATATACTTCTTGTAATGTTGGAACATCAATCCAACCAAAGAGACTAATTGCAATGACAACGATTGTTGCTGTAATTGTTCCGTATAAACAACTGAGAGCTGAATAGCGAAGTACCGACCATCCATCAAATTCGCCACCACCAACAGTGTAAGCAGCCCAGCCAGCAGCGGCTAACAGTAAAATGATGAGTGGAATAATTCTACCAGAACCAAATAATACGGAAAAATCACCATTTGTTATAACAAGTAATACTCCAACAAATGCTCCAACAATCGTTAAGATTGTAAATAAATATGGACGACTATTATGAAGGATCCATAATATTAATACAGAAATAACTGGAGCTAAAGCTTCCATGATGGAAGCTAATAACACACCTGGATCACCTAATAGATCTTGTCCCCAGAAGATAAATAAATTATAAATTGTAAAACCCATTGTTCCATAAACCCAGATTTTAAAACCATTACCATTAGTTTTAAATGCTTTCTTTCCTTCCATAAAATATAAGGCAATGGCTAAAATAACCGCTACAGGTAAGTAGCGAATAATCGTAAAATAAAAAGGATTAATATAATTAAATGCATGATTTGCAACAGGAAACATTGCTCCCCAAGAAGCTGCTGCAATTGCACTTAGAATCCCACCGATCAAAATATTGTTTTTCATCATGTCAATCTCCGATCAAATATAATATTATTACATCTACTTATTATTTAACTACAGAACAGCTATCATGTAAAATGATTATAATAGATAATGTGTATCACCAAATGAGATAGCAGGGAGGCAAGATAATATGAACACAAGAGATTTAATTATTTTTCAGACAGTTGCTAATGAAGGAAGTATCAATAAAGCGGCACAAAAATTAAATTATGTGCAATCAAACGTTACTTCTCGCATCCAAAAATTAGAAAAGGACTTAGGTACAACTTTATTTCATCGTCATAAGCGGGGGATAACAATTACAAATGAAGGGGCTGCATTATTACCTTACGCCCAAAAGATCATTTATTTAGCAGACGAAATGCGAACACTCGCTAGTAATGAGGCAGATCCGACAGGAAAATTAGATATTGCTTCAGTGGAAACGGTCATTAAATTACCATTAATTCTTTCTGCATATATTGACCGTTATAAAAATGTTGATTTAACCTTATCAACTGGTGTAACTACTGAGTTAAAAGAAAAAGTATTAAATTATCAATTAGATGGAGCATTTGTGACCAAGAGTAGAATGACCAATGATGACTTATTAGATGAAAAAGAAGTATTTCATGAAAAATTAGTGCTCATTTCCAACAAAGAACAGCAAACAATTAAGCAATTAATGAATCAACCGTTACTTCGTTTTAGTGATGGATGCGGATATCGAGCTAAACTAAATGAATGGCTATATGATCATGAAGTAGTACCTAAAAAGGTTATGGAACTAGGGACATTAGAAACTACATTAGGTTCAGTCATATCTGGTTTAGGGGTTGCTTATGTTCCATTTAGTGCTGTTTCAGAATACGCTACAAAAGAACAAATTTTTTGTTATGAATTACCTGAAAAATATAGTAAGATTACAACGATTTTTATTTATCGTAAATCGGAATATGTCACACCCGCATTAGAACGTTTTCTAGAAATCATCGATAAAACAAAAGAAAACAATGAAATAGAAAAGCCAAATAAGCCTTAAGTCTTATAGAAAGATATAGCTTAAGCTCATTATAAAGCCTCCTTTTTTTAGCTACACTAAGAGTAGTTAAAGAAAGGAGGCTTTTTATAGTGAGAAAAATCTTATTACTTATTGTAGGGATCATTGCGGCGTTCATTTTAATTTTTAACTTGGGTCCTTTAATTTTACTTGCAATTAGTGCTTGGCTCGGTTATTTAATTTTCAAACAATTTATGAAGACTGATTCGACAAGTGCTAAGATTGCGTGGGTTATGCTAGGTCTTATTGTGATTGTCCTTGGATTATCAAATTCCTATTCAATTATTGGAATAGGGGCAGGGATTATTTTATATATTGTGATCAAGCAATGGAATAAAGAAGACGACTATAAGTATGAACACAAGGACAAAGATCCTTTTGTACATTTTGAAGACCAATGGGCAGATTTAAATAAATAAGCAAGGTCAATTGATTGTTTGAAAATAGGCTGTAAAATAAAAAGGAGAGAGATTTAATGAGTAATGTTTTTATACGAATGAAGGATTCTATATCACAAGATTTGCATCATTTACTAGACCAAAAGGAAGAGAAAAATCCAATTGCCGCTTTGAACCATTATTTAAGACAATCTGAACAAGAGAAAGACAAAGTTAAGAAGTTGTTAGAAAGACAATACCAATTAAAAGAGAAATTCACGAAAGAATGGTGTGAAGCGGATGATCATGCAAACAAAAGAAAACACCAAGCGAATATCGCTAAAACAGCAAATGAACAAGAGTTATTCGAATTTGCAGAACGAGAGTATGAAGAATATGCAAGCCGGGCCGCTAGATTAAAAGCAGCACGAGAAGAAATTACGGATCAAATTTATGACTTAGAGGCAAAATACAAAGAAATGAGTCATAAATTAAAAGATATGCATTTAAGACGAATGGAACTAATGGGCAGAGAAAATGTTGCTCGTGCAAATCAACAAATGAACGACATCCTACAGGAAGATGCAAATAAACCTTCTTCTCGATTTAATGATTTAGAGAAATTTATCGAAGGTATTGAGAATAAAGTCAATCAACGTTATTATGAGAGTACCTTCGATCAAAAGATTGCAGCCTTGGAACGAAAAAGCGAACAGGAAAGTGCAGAATCTAATTAACCTGTTACGTTAAAAATGCTATACTAAACAGGCGCATAAATTGCGTCTGTTTTCCATTTATATTAAGAAGAAGGGGGCCAGCTCAATGTTTAAGTGGATTTCAACAAATACATTCAATTGGATCATCCTAACAGGAGTGGTTCTCTTCGCACTTGAAATTTTATTATTTAATAAAGGATTATTAGGAACTGCGGTCTTTTTTGGGATTATAGCTTATATCGGTTGGAAACAATATACGCATTTATGGGGAAAACTATTATTTTGGATAGGCATTGTTATCTTATTAATTACTTTGATTAATACCATTGCTGTTCGTTTTATCGTCGTCATTACGGTCGGTTTGTTGGTCATGGATTATTTTAAAGCAAGAAATGATGAGCGAAATATTGTCCCGACTATTTATCTAGATAATGATAAACGGACGGATGAAGTGATCATAGAAATGAACCCTTTATTCCAACAGACGATCTATGGTGATCAGCAAACATCTAATTCTGCCTACGAATGGAATGATATTAATATTCATGGTGGTATCGGGAATCGTTTCATTGACTTAAGCAACACTGTATTGCCTAATGATACAGCAGTTATTTCGATACGTCATACAGTAGGTAATATTGTCATTTATATTCCTTATGAAACTGAATTTATGATTCACCATAGTGCAATTTATGGAAAAGCATTTATTTTACATAAACAATATGGTCAATTAATAAATCAACAATTATCATTTCAAACAGCACATTATGATACACATCATCCACGTATTAAAATAATTACCTCAGTCCTTTCAGGAGATATTGAGGTGAGACGGATATGATGATTGTATTACGAAATATATTCAATCAGTTTATCTCCAGCTTATCATTAGTTGCCATCGTTTTAACGCTAACATTTTTGCTGTTTCCATTAGACGATTGGCGTGAGGTTATTTATATGGAGCTATATAATTTACCTTTCATTGCAATCATCTTGATGATGGTGAGTATATTCAGCATCATTAGTGGTGTGTTAACAACCCAATATTGGAAACAACGTATGTATTTTATCGAAAGACAATTACAACATTTAGTTAATGGACATCCAATTTCTACAGAAGATACATATGCAGAATTAAAGAAATTGGAACATCATTTAAATCAATTACAACAGAAGATGTATGAGCAAATTGAATATGGACAAAATCTTGCAACAGAAAGAACAAATGAACGCGAAAAAAGCCTCCAAGAAGTAGTGGAGCAAGAAAGAAGTCGTTTAGCTAGGGATTTACATGACTCGGTAAGTCAACAATTATTTGCGGCATCTATGATGATGTCCGCGATGAATGAAACAGGGACGGTAGAAGATAAAGTTTTACAACATCAAATACAATTAGTAGAAAAGATGATTCATCAGTCACAACTAGAAATGCGCGCATTATTACTTCATTTACGGCCTGTTGCTTTGAAGGGTAAATCATTGCAACAAGGTATTAAAGACTTAATGTTAGAACTTACAGAAAGAACTTCCATCCAATTAGATTGGAAAATAGAAGATTTCACAATGGATAAAGGGATAGAAGATCAATTGTTTCGTGTGTATCAAGAAGCGATCTCAAATGTTTTACGTCATTCAGAAGCAACGGAAGTACAAGTATTACTAATTATGCGTGATAATCAATATATTTTACGAATCGTTGATAATGGAAAAGGATTCAATGTAGAAGAAGTACAATCAAGTTCATATGGGTTACAAAACATGGAGGAACGTGCGATAGAACTAGGTGGGACAATAAAGATCATTAGTTTAGAACATCAAGGGACGAGGATAGAAGTAAAAATACCAAACGTACGAGTATCGGAGGAGACGACTTGATTAAAATTTTATTTGCTGATGATCATGAAATGGTACGAATCGGTGTTTCGGCATACTTATCTTCTCAACCGGATATGGAGATAATAGCTGAAGCCGACGACGGTGAGGAAGCGGTAGAAATAGCTTTATCATTAAAACCAGATATTATCTTGATGGATTTAGTAATGGAAAAAATGGATGGTATCGAGGCAACTAAGCTAATTATCGATCAATGGCCAGAAGCTAAAATCATTATTGTCACTAGCTTTATTGACGATGAAAAAGTCTATCCAGCATTGGAAGCAGGCGCAATGAGTTATTTATTAAAAACATCCAAAGCAAGTACAATTGCCGAAGCGATCAGATCGACTTTTACTGGGCAATCTATTTTAGCTCCAGAAGTGACAGGGAAAATCCGACAAAAGATGTTAAACAAAGATACTGTGTCTTTATACGAACAATTGACAGATAGAGAGATGGAAATTTTATTACTCATTACAAAAGGTTACTCAAATCAAGAGATTGCGAATGAGTTGTTTATCGCCTTGAAAACGGTCAAAGTGCATGTAAGTAATATATTAGGTAAATTACAAGTGCAAGATAGAACTCAAGCTGTTATTTATGCATTTAAACACGGGTTGGTAGAAAGTGAGTAAATATTCCTCATGCAACAAATTTCTATAATTTCAACTGCTAGATGGACATGACTTGTATAAATGTTGAAATTCCGCTATTATAAAGATAGAAACAATGTTGCGCTCACTAAAAAATTGAGAGAAGAGGGACTTATTTGCCAACACCTACTCCTAGTATGGAAGATTATATTGAACAAATTTATAATTTAATAAATACAAAAGGCTATGCGCGTGTGACAGATATTGCGGAAGCATTGGAAGTACATCCATCCTCGGTAACAAAAATGGTCCAAAAGCTAGATAAAGATGACTATGTAAATTATGAAAAATATAGAGGTTTTATTCTAACAGATAAAGGAAATAAGGTAGGTAAGCGACTTGTTTTTCGCCATGATTTATTAGAGGAATTTTTAGAAATAATTGGTGTAGATGAGGATAAGATTTATGATGATGTGGAAGGAATTGAGCATCACTTAAGTTGGAATGCGATAGATCGAATATCTGACCTTGTTGATTACTTTACGGCAGATGAACAACGAGTCGTGAATTTAACAGAAATACAATTGAAAAAAGAAGCAGCAGAAGAATAATTACGAGAAGTTTTTGTCCAGAACAAATGGATCCCAATTTATATGTATTAAAAACTGAATATTATTGTACAACATCCAATCGATTGTTGGATGTTTTTTTGTTCTAAAAATATTGTTTCTTCGTATGATATAGGAAAGGGTTGATGGAAGGAGTGCATCAATGGAAATAGATTGTGTTTTTTCTGGAGGTGGTGTGAAAGCATATGCGTATTTGGGAGCGTTACAAAGTATGAATGAACATCGCTTACACATTAAAAGAGTAGCCGGAACCTCAGCAGGTGCGATTTTCGCTGCATTACTGGCTGCAGGTTATAATTCTGAGGAAATACAAACTATTTTAGAGGACTTACAATTAGAAAAGTTACTGGATCCGCCGATTTTTAGTAAATACATCCCAATAACAAAATGGTTGTTACTGTATGGGCAAAAGGGGTTATATAAAGGCGATGCGCTTGAATCTTGGCTAGAAGAGCTGCTAGCCAAAAAAGGTATTATCACATTTGGTGATATAAAAAATCATGAGTTAAAAGTGGTCATTAGTGATATTTCTTTAGGGAAACTCATCGTTATTCCCGATGATTTAGAAAGAGTATATGGATTAGCGCCAGAAACATTTAAAGTAGCAACTGCTATTCGAATGAGTGCGAGTTTTCCATATTTTTTTATGCCCAAAAAATTATATTATAAGGATCATGGCTATAGCTATATAGTAGACGGGGGACTATTAAGTAATTTTCCTCTATGGATATTTCGAACAAAAGATCGGGATATTCGTCCTGTTTTAGGTATTACGTTAAGTGACTCGGTTGAAAATTCCCAACCAGCGAAAGTAACTAACGGGATTGATATGTTTCGAGCGCTATTCTTAGCAATGATGAGGGCCCATGATACAAGATATGTCTCCAAGCAAATGGAGGATCAAGTTGTTTTTATTCAGGTAAAGGAAATAAAAACAGTCGATATGTCTATAACAGAATCTACCAAACAACAATTAATTAAATTAGGAAAAGAGGAGACAGCTGCATTTTTAAAATCTTGGCCAAAATAAAAATCGAGCTCAATTAGAAGCTCGATCATTTTCTTTGTTTGCAGACTTCTTTCCGTCAATTACTTTCAAATAAGGAACAGATTTTCGTTTGCTTTTTAATGGACGTGATGATGGTCCCGTACTTTTTCTTTTTTTGATTTTTTTTGGTTGTGTATTGTATTTTTGGTTTGACCGCTTCACTGCTTTACGGTACTTTTTCATCTCATCACTGTTTCGGGCACCAGAACCTCTACGATTGAGAACAGCACGTAATACGATAAAAATAAGAAATGCTATTCCAATCATCATTAAAAGACTAATAATTAAACCACCTGGATTTTTGATTAACATTGTTACGAATCCGATAATCGCCAAGCCTGCAATAAAAGCAACAATAATGGAAGTGAAATTACGACCCAACGAAACTCCTCCTCTCTTACTGAGGTTGAACCACCTCACTATTATGTATCACTTTGCTCGATTCCTC
Source organism: Pseudogracilibacillus sp. (assembly GCA_026169505.1). Taxonomy (GTDB): domain Bacteria; phylum Bacillota; class Bacilli; order Bacillales; family Amphibacillaceae; genus Pseudogracilibacillus. The sequence goes on along the minus strand of JAPFCO010000185.1, from coordinate 4,867 downwards.
TACAATGACAGTAACCTCAACTTGATCACCATTGGGTTCTTTTGTTGTTAATAATTGTAACCAAAGACCAGGATATCCTCCTATTTTTAAAACTGGAATATGACGTGCTTTATTTGTTCGTTGTAATACTTCAAAAGATAATCGACCAATAGCGCCGATACTAAAATCATTACTAATTTAGAAGTCTTCTTTTCTTCTGCAGCTATATCATCATCATCTGGACTTATTTCAAAACGATCAGATGCAAAATTAAGGTGTTTAACTCCATTAGCACTATATTGAATGAGTGCAACAATTCCACGAACAAATGGGATCTTTTTAAATTTAACTACTAGATTAGATTATTCCCGTTTTTGCTCAAAGTATTCAATACTATCGTCTTTTCTTCTTATGGCAGATACAAATGTATTTTTATTCCGCAAATATGACACCTTCAATAAATGCTTGCTCACCATCAGTCGTTTCTTTCCATTTCACCCTACATCACTGATCTTGCTTTCTATTTTACTAGAAAAAGTCTATTTACACTAGCTTTCAATCTATATTTTTTAATAAATATGGGAAACATATATTTAGGAGGGAACAAAAATGCAAAGTAATCACAAGCAATTAATTCAAACAAATCATTTAGTTTTAGGAAAAACGTTTATTATCGGGTTCTTCGGGGGTATTTTCTTATCTGTTTTTTTTGGTGTAATCCACTATTTCAATATAGTAGAAGTCAATTTATTTCATCCATGGAAATTGTTGTTTACTCATTATGATGTATCGATAAAATGGTATCTATACCCGATATGGATTGCGGGCTACGGTGTTTTATCTGTTCCAATTGCTCTTGTTTATTATCTAATTGGAAAGAACCGAAACCATTGGGATATTGGTGCATTGTATGGATTTGTTTTAGCAGTTATTAGCTATATCTTTTTACCAATTATTTTATATGATCAGCATTTTCTTCAAAAATATCTCTTGAAAACACATATTAGTTTTTTTGTTCTATTTATTATTTATGGCGTTTTTATTGGATATTCGATTTCTTATGAGCGGGCAAGATTACAAAAAGAGCGAACATATCGTGAAACAATAAGTACGGAATGAATATTTATATTTTATTATTTCACTTAGCATGTAGGGTCCATTTATGATAAACTCGAACCAGTAGGAGAAAAAAGATCAATACAGAGTTTAGTCCATTTCATCATACCGACTGATCGCTACACTACTATAACCTGTAGTTGGGCTGAAACGTTCCCAAAATGCTTTTTAAACCTTCTGGATATGATAATGAAATGAACTAAATAAAGAAAATAAAGAGGTGGGCATATGACAAAGTTAACCAATTTACGGAACAAAATGAAAGAAGAACAAATAGACGGTTTGTTAGTGGCAAGTCCAATTAACAGACGATATCTTACTGGTTTTACTGGAACTGCTGGTGTTGCTCTTATAACTGAAAAAGATGCGGTATTTATTACTGATTTTCGTTATACTGCGCAAGCATCTGAAGAAGCAAAAAACTTTGCAATTATTGAACATACTATCCCAATAGTAGATGAGATCGCTAAACAAATTAAGCATTTACATATTGAAAAATTAGGCTTTGAACAAGATCATATGACATATGCGATCTATAAACAATATGAGGAACAGTTTTTTACGAAGTTAGTGCCTGTCTCGAATCTAATAGAGTCTTTACGTTTAATAAAAACGGAAACAGAACTGCAATTATTAAGAGATGCGGCAGAAATCGCAGATGCAGCGTTCGATCATATCTTAACGATTATTAAACCTGGTGTGAAAGAAATTGATGTTGCAAATGAATTAGAGTTTTTCATGAGAAAACAAGGTGCTACATCTTCGAGTTTTGATATTATTGTTGCATCTGGATACCGTTCTGCACTCCCTCACGGCGTTGCATCTGAAAAGGAAATTGCTCCTGGAGAATTAGTAACAATGGATTTTGGTGCACTATACAATGGGTATTGCTCCGACATTACTAGAACCGTAGCAGTAGGTGATATCAGCGAGGAATTAGATACTATCTATCATATTGTACTTGAGGCGGAAGAACGTGGTGTCGCTGGAATTAAAGCTGGCATGACCGGAAAAGAAGCAGATGATTTAACCCGTAGTTATATTACTGAACAAGGATATGGCGCAAACTTTGGGCATTCAACTGGGCATGGTATTGGATTAGAGGTTCATGAAAACCCAAGATTAGCTCCGACTTCAACAGATGTCTTACAAAAGGATATGGTCGTTACGGTCGAACCAGGAATATATGTCGATAATATAGGTGGTTGCCGTATTGAGGATGATATTATCATTACAGATTCTGGTAATGAAGTAATTACACATTCGCCAAAAGAATTAATTAAGCTATAATAGAAAAGAGATATATGTTAGATGAGGCTGGGGCATAACTAAATAATCAACTGAAAAGCCGAATGTTATGCTGTTTAAGCGGAAGAAATATACGTAGACTCCTGCGGAAAATGAAGTATATTTCTGTAGCGAGTTGTAGATACTATCATTCGGATTTCCCTTTGATACAAACACTTATCTCCCAACCTCATAGTGGACATGGAGGAGGAATATAGATGATTTCTGTAAACGATTTTAGAACAGGTACAACAATTGAATATGAAGATAATATTTGGCAAGTGATTGAGTTCCAACATGTGAAGCCAGGGAAAGGAGCGGCTTTCGTTCGTACGAAATTACGTAATTTACGAAATAGTAATATTCAAGAAAAAACATTCCGAGCAGGTGAAAAGGTAAAGCGTGCACATATTGAACATAAGAATATGCAGTATTTATATGCGTCAGGCGATACACATGCTTTTATGGATACAAATACATACGATCAAATTGAATTGCCATCGAGTCAAATAGATTATGAATTAGATTTCATGAAGGAAAGTATGTCTGTTGATATTGTTATGTTCCAAGGTGAAGTCATTGGCGTTGATTTACCAAAGAACGTTGAATTGGAAGTAACTGAAACAGAACCAGGATTAAAAGGAGATACTGTAAGTGGTGGTACGAAATCTGCAACATTAGAAACAGGATTAGTCGTACAAGTTCCATTATTTATTAACTTAGGTGATGTATTAGTTATTAGTACGTCAGATGGAAAATATGTATCCCGCTACAATAAATAATAACACATTCTATGCACCGCACCATGTAGTTTCATTACTACATGGTGCGGTGTTTTTTTGTGCCTTAATCTATTATCACGGGCACCTTATTTTGTGCATAATTACTATGTTCGCGCATATATTGTCCATAACGAAACCATTCAATAAGGTAGTGAATGAAATGGAAGCTATTTTACGCATTTTACCTCACCATATGCAAGTTGTTGTTTCAGAAATAGTGCAAAGAAGATGGACAAGTTTAGAAGAAATCAGACTCCGATTATATCAGCCAATAGAGTTAGTATTCCAAGAAAACAGCGAATGGATCGAATCAATAACTTTTCAAGAGGCAGACAGTATTTATGTATTAAATCAGTTGAGTGAACATTCATTGTATCGCATGGAAGAAGAATTACAAGAAGGATATATTACGATCCAAGGTGGGCATCGAGTTGGTTTAGCAGGTAAAGTAACGATCAAAAGTAGTACACAAATTCAATTGCAACGCATTGCTTTTTATAATATTCGTATTGCAAAACAAATAATCGATGTCGCTCAACCACTAATTCCATATTTAACCGCAAATGACCAGTACAGAAACACATTAATTATCGGTCCTCCTAAAACTGGAAAAACAACATTTATAAGAGATTTAGCAAGAATAATAAGTACTGGCAATGATCATGTTAAAGCACAGAAAGTTGGTATTATCGATGAGCGATCAGAAATTGCCGCATCGATCGAAGGTATTCCTCAACATGATGTCGGCAGAAGAACAGATGTGATGGATGCTTGCCCTAAAGTGGCAGGGATGATGATGATGGTTCGTTCCATGTCACCGGAAGTGCTTGTCATTGATGAAATCGGTAAAGTAGCAGATGTACAAGCGATTATGGAAGCTACTTTATCAGGAGTTACAATGATTTGTACAATACACGGGTATTCGCTAGAGACTATTTTAAAGCGTCCTTCGATGCAAGTGTTGTTAGATAATAAAGTATTCACAAGGATTATTACATTATCCTCCAATAATAATCGCTATATCCATGTTGATATGTTGGATGAAGGCGGCACAGAAATAATGAGCCATTTAGTGGTAAAACAATGAAACTAATTGGAGCATTTTTATTCGTATGTACGACTAGTTGGATTGGATTTGATATGAGCACACAACTAACGAAAAGAACAAAACAAATAAGACAAATGATTCAATCATTACAATTATTAGAAGCAGAAATGAGTTATAGCCAGATGAAGTTACAACAAACTTTTTCCATCCTTAGTAAAAAAACATCATATCCAATAGCTAGTTTTTATGATCGATTAGCATATGCGTTGACAGATGCGATTCCCGATTTTTTATCTGTATGGGATCAAGAAGTAGATTATTTACAAACAATCTCTGCATTAAAACAAAATGAGTTAGATATCCTCAAACAATTTGGTCGTAATCTTGGCCAACATACGTTCATTGAACAACAAAAACATATTGTGTTAGCCATTCATCATTTACAAACTGAATTAGAAGAAGCGAACGAACAACGACAAAAATATGAAAAAGTAACTAAAAGCTTAGGCGTACTCATTGGATTATTTATCGTGTTATTACTGTTATAAGAAAGGGGTATCCTCATGTTTATCGATGCAACAATATTATTTCAAATTGCAGGAATAGGTATTATTACCGCATTGATTCATACGGTATTAAAACAAGTTGGAAAAGA
>JAPFCO010000468.1 GCA_026169505.1 Pseudogracilibacillus sp. | reverse complement strand
TAAGGGAAAAAATAAATACGACATATAACCGAATAGGAAGATGCTAACGTTATCGTTATTATAAAGTTATAACAATAAATGAGGGGGAAAAATACATGTCAGAAGTTAAACAAGTTTTTACGCAAATTGATGAAGCATTAAAGGAGGATATCTCTCCGATAGAAGGTGTAAATGCTGTCTACCAATTTGATATAAAAGATGAAGATCCAGGAATCTATCAATTAATTTTAAATGGAGAAGATAGTTATACAGCTGAAGGGAGAAAGGAAGACCCAGATTGTACCTTACAACTTGCAGGTGGAGATTTTGGTAAACTAGCATCTGGTGAATTGAATGGTACACAAGCATTTATGAGTGGTAAATTGAAAATCAAAGGCAATATGGGATTAGCTTTAAAATTACAAAGTATTTTAACTTCTTTTAATAAAAAATAGGCGATAGGAGGTGATGCAGTGATTTCATTCCAACCAACAACAGATGAAATTGCATTTGTTGAAGTAGCACGCCAATTTGCAAAAGACCATTTGCGACCAAAAGCAAGAAGCTATGAAGAAATGGAAAAGGTAGATAAAGTAACGATCCAAGAATTGCATGCTTTAGGCTTATTAACAACAGAACAACCCGAGTCTGTAGGAGGTTTGGCATTACCTTTATTAACCCAAGTCCAGATTCAACGAGCATTAAGTTATGGAGATTTAGCTGCGGTACAAGGAATGCCAGGTTTGGATGATGGAGCTTCCTTTTTAAGGGTGTTGGTAGATCATGAAAAGTTCGATCAAATGGATCCTATCAATGAAGGGACTACGATTGCATTTATTAATGCTACGGAAGAGGAAGCTTTTTCGACATTGCAGTTCGAACGAAATGTATTGAGCGGAACCTCTTTCCCAATACGTTCTAGTAAAATAGCGACACATTTTATGATTGCCATCAAAAATGACCAACAAGAGACAGTGCTTATCCTTGTAGAAAATGATGAGAAAAAAGTGGAAGTAAGCGGAACAAGTTATTTAGGTTTAGTTGCAGCAAATATTGGAAAAGTAAGGTTCCATTCCGTAGTAATTGGGCAAGAACAGATGATTGCCAAGGGAAAGGAAGCGGAAGACTTAGTTCAAACGTCCTCTGCTCGAATTCTAACATTACAAGCAGCTAAGCAAGTTGGTGTGATGGAAGCGGCTTGTGACTATGTGACAGAATATACAGCAACTAGGAAAGCGTTTGGTCAAGAAATCGCCAAGTTTCAAGCGGTCTCTTTTCGGATCGCAAAGATGCTGACAGAACTACAAATAACAAACCATTTTGTCTTAGAGGCAGCCGCAGCAATAGATGGTAATCAAGAGGAAGGAAAGCAACTCGCCTTAAAAACAATCCATCAAGCACATCAAGCGATTCGATTCATTACAGACGCTGCTGTACAGTTACTTGGTGGTCACGGGTATGTTCAAGATTTCCCTGTTGAGAAGTGGATGCGAGATGCGCAAGCACAAGTGATGCTTTATGGAGGAGCGCGCAATTTCAAACAGCTATACGGGATGCACTTAACACATGTTAAAGAAAAGGTTGTGATCGAATGATTTCATTCACATTATCTGAGCAGCAACACCAGCTAAAGGAAATGACAAATTGGTTTGCAGTAAATGAAATTAGACCAATCTCTTTAAAGGCAGATCGCTTGGGTTATGTACCAGCAGATTGGTTAGAAAATATTAATAAAATGGGGATCCAATTAAATACAACATCATTACAAAACAAAATTGACAACGCTTCCAAAAAGGGAAAAAAAGTACGAGAAGGGAATCGTCTGGGAGTTATTGCTACAGAAGAGATTGCTTTTGGCGACCCAGCTATTGCTCTATCACTGCCAGGAGCTGGATTAGGAGGTCCTCCAATCCAAAGTAGCGGCACAAAGGAACAACAGGAACGATTTTTAACCATTTTTAAAAATGATAAACCGAGATGGGGCGCATATGCTTTAACAGAACCAGATGCTGGATCAGACGCATCAGCTATTCAAATGAGAGCCAAACGTGTGGAAGGAGGTTACGTCTTAAATGGTCAAAAAATATTTATTACAAATGGAAGAAAAGCGTCTTGGGTAGTTGTATTTGCCACGGTAGATCGAACACTTGGAAGGGTAGGTCAACGAGCTTTTGTCGTTGAAAAAGGTACACCAGGTTTTACAAGTCCTGCATTAGCGAAGAAAATGGGCTTACGAGCAAATGAAACAGCTGAATTACTGTTTACGGATTGTTTTGTGCCACAAGAAAATCTACTAGGTGGGGAAGCATTATATGAACAAAAAGGTTCTGGAAAGTCAGGCTTTGCTACAGCAATGAAAACATTTGACTCCACACGACCAATCGTTGCATCTATGGCAATAGGCATTGCTCGCGCAGCTTATGAATATACATTAAATATAGTGAAAAAAGAGTACCCAAAACACGGTAAAAGTTATTATATTGCTTTAGATTTACTTGCAGAAATAGAAGCTGGAATATCAGCTGCACGATTATTGACATGGGAAGCAGCTTGGCGAGCAGATTTAGGATTACCAAATGTAAAAGAGGCGGCAATGTGCAAAGCGTATGCAGGAGAAGTAGCATTATCAGCCTGTGTAAAAGGACTAGAATTATTAGGACCAACAGGCATCCAAGGGCATATCGTGGAAAAATTATTCCGTGATGTAAAAGTATTCGATATCTTTGAAGGAACGAATGAAATTCAACATCTTATTATAGCTAGACGTCAATTTGAACCTTATGGAATTAGAGTATAGGAGGGGGATTATGTGTTATTCATTTTTAACGATTGACAATCGTGCCAAAGGAGTCACTTGGGTAACAATCGATCATCCGCCAGTTAATGCGGTAAGTGATGCATTGATGGAAGAATTGAATGTTATGGCAGCTGCTTTGACTTCAGATCCAACTGTTCGGGTAATTGTCATTACATCTAGTCATCCAAAAATATTTTTAGCTGGAGCTGATCTAAAAGGAATGATGCAACCAAATATGAGCGATGAAAAAGAGGTAGATCCAATAGCGGCAGCTTGTGCTAAGATGCAAGCATGTTTTCATCAGTTTGCAACAATCCCTAAACCAGTAATTGCAGCAATTAATGGGCATGCGCTAGGAGGAGGATGTGAATTAGCATTAGCTTGTGATTTTAGGTTCATGTCTGCCGGTACGATTGGGTTAACGGAACTGTCATTAGGCATTATTCCAGGAGCAGGTGGGACACAGCGCATGACACATTTATTAGGTCGTGCTCAAGCGATGGAAAACATTTTTTTAGCTAAAAAATTAACCGCAGATGAAGCAGAAGCACAAGGTTTGATCACAAAAGCAGTAACAAATTTAGAGGAAGAAACAACTGTGTTCGCTGAACAATTAGCAGAAGGAGCCGTCTTTGCGATGGGGCAAGCGAAACGAGCAATTAATGCAGCAGAGAAACCGTTGCAAGAAGGGCTTGTAGAAGAAGCAAAAGCTTTTTCAGACACCTTTCAATCAGATGAGCCAAGTATAGGATTAGCCGCATTTTTTCAAAAAGAAACACCACAATTTTATACAGGAAAATAGGAGGATACATGTATGTCATCATGGAATAATCTGTTAGCAAATAAAGTAGCGGTTGTAACTGGTGCATCACGTGGAATAGGTCGTGCTGATGCTTTGGCCCTGGCTGAGGCAGGTGCAGATGTAATTGTGACAGATATTTTATTAGAATCAGATGAGCATAGTGACAAGGAAGCGGAAAAGTATGGTCCGATGGCGCAAGTGATGCAAAGTACGGACGTCATCTATACGGATCAAACGGTCGCAGAAATTCAACAAATGGGTAGAAGATCAAAAGCATATAAGATGGATGTTACGAACTTAGAACAGGTAAAAGTTGTTTTCGAACAGGTTGTCGCAGAGTTTGGAAAAATTGATATTTTAATTAATAACGCGGGAACTTTAGACCATGTATCACAAATTGAACAACAGCGAGATGACTTTTGGAACCGTGATTTCGATGTGAATGTAACGGGAGCTTATCATTGTACAAAAGCTGTTTGGCCGTATATGAAGGAACAACAAGGTGGATCCATTATTAATATGTCATCCGTTGCTGGAACAATAGGTGGATTCGGGCAAGCTAGTTATTCAGCAACGAAAGGTGCTTTATTAAGTTTTACAAAAAGTATGGCATTAGAAGGAGCACGTCATCATATTAATGTGAATGCCATTATTCCAGGAATCATAGATACGGAGGCTTTTCGATTAGGTAATCCGGACATGAATGAAAGGATGATCAATCGAACGGCATTTAAAGAACCAGGTAAACCGGAAGATATCGCTAATGCAATTACCTTTTTGGTGTCAGATAAAGCAACTTATATAACAGGGGCAGGACTACAGGTCTCAGGAGGGATAGAACTGTTTACTTTTTAACTAAAACGGGTATTTGTAAAGGAGGAGAAGGATGACAGATGTAGTAATCGTAGATGCAATTAGAACTGCAATTGGGAAAAGAAATGGCGCATTAAAAAATGTACATCCCGTTGATTTACTTGTACCGATATTGCAACAATTAGTAGAGCGAAATGGAATTGATAGTAAAGATATCGATGATGTTGTCACCGGTTGTGCGACAATGACAGGAGATCAAGGTGTCAATATTGGTAGGTTAGCTGTACTGGCTGCAGGGTTCCCAGTAGAAGTCCCAGCAGTATCATTAAATCGATTGTGTGGCTCTAGTCAACAGGCGATTCATCAAGCGGCACAAGTAGTATTAGCGGGTGATATGGATATCGTCATTGCTTGTGGAGTAGAAAGTATGTCCCGTGTTGCCATGGGAAGCGATATTGGGGAATTTTCAGATTCACTTGTTGATAAGTATGCTGTTATTCCACAAGGATTTTCAGCCGAACATATTGCCAAGCAATGGGAAATAACGCGCGAAGAACTGGACAAATACTCCTTACTAAGTCATCAAAGAGCGATTGAGGCAATTGATGAAGGTTATTTTGAAAGAGAAATTATTCCTATTGAAATCGAAGCAAGTGATACAACATATCCTTTTCTGATCGATGAAGGGGTTAGGCGTCGTACGAACTTAGAACAATTGGAACAATTACATGCATCATTTAATCCTGAAGATGGTACGGTAACAGCAGGTAATTCGAGTCAACTTAGTGATGGTGCTGCAGGAGTCCTAATCATGACGGAAACAAAAGCAAATGCACTTTCATTGCAAGCCCGAGCCAAAATTATTGCCCGTGTAGTCGTAGGAGAAGATCCGATTATGATGTTGACTGGGGTAATTCCTGCAACGAAAAAGGTATTAGCTAAAGCAGGTTTGACGATTGATGATATGGATGTTATTGAAATTAACGAAGCTTTTGCATCAGTTATAAAAGCATGGGAAAAAGAGATACGACCAAATATGAATCGAGTGAATCCTCGCGGAGGTGCGATTGCGTTAGGTCACCCATTAGGAGCTAGTGGTGCAAGGTTAGCGACAACGCTACTTCATACGTTAGAAGACCAAGGAGGTAAATATGGCTTACAATTAATGTGTATTGGCTTTGGGATGGCAACAGCAACCATTTATGAAAATGTAACGATATAACAACCGAAAATGACAACGCTTACAGAAATGGAGAAAGTATAAAAATAAGGGGGCGAACCATATGAAAGCGAATAATGTTGTTCAAATGTTACACAGCTCAGTGGAAAAGTATCCGGACAAAGATGTGTTTTTATGGAAGCATGAAGGAACATATACGTCGATAACATATCAGGATTTTTGGAATAGAATGAAATACTTTGCCAATGGTTTATTACATCTCGGTGTAAAAGCAGACGATAAAGTTGCCATTATTTCTAATAGTAATCCAATGTGGGGAATATCAGACTTTGCCCTAGCAAGTATTCAAGCAATAAGCGTACCGATCTATCCAACCATACCATCGGATCAAGTATCCTATATTGCTGATAACATAGGCATCACATATGCTATTGTTGAAAATAAGGAACAATATAATAAATTACAAGAAGCCGGAGTAACATTGGATCAGATCATCATGATGTATCCAGAAGATAAAGAATCGGAAGCGTATCATACATTTGAAAAAATAGAAGAAATAGGAAGAATAAACGAAAATCCTGAGTGGGACCAAACGTGGATAGACCTTGATCGTGATCAGTTATTAACTATTATGAACACATCAGGTACGACAGGTAAACCAAAAGGGGTCATGTTAACGCACGGAAATATATGAGCAAATATTGAAGGTGCACAGTTCTGGGTGATTGAATTATTACCGAGCGATGTAGCTTTATCATATTTACCTTTGTCTCATATCTTTGAGCGATTAGCAGGACATTATTTCCCGTTATCAGT
>JAPFCO010000376.1 GCA_026169505.1 Pseudogracilibacillus sp. | reverse complement strand
GGAAGTACAGTTACTAGAACGAATAATATCGGTACTAAAATTTTAAATAAGTTTCTCATTTATTTATTCTCCCAATCTATTGTTTATTTTTTGATTTTCTCAAAATAAGATATACAATCAATCCAACTACTACAACGACAATAGTTCCTATCATAATCCATAGCGCATTATTACTTGAAGATTCATCTGAATCATCATTTGTATCATTTGCTGCTGCAACTTCTTCCTCATCCGCTTCAGTTGTGTCTTCATTCGTTATTTCACTTTCTGGACGTTCAACATTTTCTAATGGTTCTAATGTGTCTTCGTCAAAATCAAAGCGAACTGTGTAACGATGATCATAAACGGGTTCCATCTCTTCAATTAGAACATGCATTTTGAACTCTAATGGATCGGATAAATCTCGATCGAGAAGAAATTCTACAATACGTGTATCCTCTTCCTCATCAACACTAATGACATCTACATGTTCGAAGGAATCACCTAAAGGGGCTTCGAGTTCTTTCGTCCATTGACTATGATTTAATGGAAATTGAATATATTTCTCACCATCTTCAATAAACAATGTTGCTGGTTTCTCAAAGTAATCATTCGCTATCGAAACTGATTCTGTTTCTGCATGTAAAATGACATACTCGATTGAATAGGCTCCATCTTCCAGATCATCAAGCCCTTCTTCTCCAAATGATTTCTCTTCTGGAATAAGGATAAAGACACATAAACTAATGATGATAAATAAACCAAATGATCTTAACGTCCCTTTTCTCAACTATCTCCCCCCTTAATGCTTTATATGAAAATGATATTCATTCTCAATACAAAACTAAAAATAAAAGCATACTAGATATGCCCCTTGAGTAACGATTTCTATGTCTTGCCTACTATTCTCCGTAAGTACACCAACTCCTTACACATTATAAGTATGTATGTGCCTCTTCAACTAAGAATGAGATTCATTATCAATTACTACTCACTTATTATATTAGCCAAATAAAATTAATTGTCAACTGTTCTTGTAATATTTTCCACTACTTATTTTTGCCTTTATCAATAGTTAATTATATCCATGTTTTAATTGACAATGAGAATCACTTTCATTATCATAAGGTTAATTGAGAATTTATCTCAGTTAATGATGTAGGAGGAATATTCATGAAACAAATGATTGTTGCGTTTTTATCTATACTTATGATGATAACTGTTGGATGTAGTTCGAATTCGGTACAATCAGAAGATGAGAAAGAGACTAATGGCAGTACTATCTCGATTACAGATTTTTCTGATCGTACGATTGATTTTGATCAAACACCAGAAAAAATTGTTTCGTTAGGTAATGGGGAAACTGACATCATCTATGCACTAGGGGAAGATGTCGTAGGACGTCCGACGGGGGATCCTGTCATCGATGAATCTAAAGATGCATTGGAAGTTGGTTCCACACACAGTGTTGACCTAGAAAAAATTACGTCACTTGAACCTGATATTGTATTAGGAAATCATCCGATGAATACAAATGATGTTCAAGCAATCGAAAGTATTGGATCGGAAATGATATTAACAAGCGCTGATTCAGTAGATGATATTAAAAGTCAAGTTACTTTATTAGGTGATTTGTTTGATAAGGGTGAGAAATCTGATGAAATCATACATCGTATCGATGAAAAGATAGATCAGATTGAAGCAGACTTACCAGATGAAAAACCGCGCGTGTTGTTAGTGTATGGTGCGCCTGGTACTAATATGGCAGCATTACCTAATTCACTGAGTGGAGATATATTAGAACTTGCGGGTGGCGAAAATATCGCTAGTGATTATCCAAGTTTAGACGCATATCCTCAATATGCGCAATTAAATACAGAACGAATCATTGAATCAAATCCACAATTTATCTTATTAATGAGTCATGGTAATCCAGAAGAAGTCAAAGACAGCTTTATAGAAGATATGTCAAATACAGCTGGTTGGAATGAATTAGATGCAGTAAAGCAAGATAACTTCATCATTTTACCTGCTGATCTTTTCGGCACAAATCCTGGTACTAAAGTAGTTGATGCTCTTGATTATCTACACGAGTTATTAATAGAAACTAAGGAATAAAAATGAGCCTTAAAAAAAGAAGTTTTAGAAGAAAATATATGTCTATCATTACACCCGCCTTACTAGTCTTGGTTACCTTTTATAGTTTAACTTACGGACCAGTACCTATTTCGATGAAGGAGATCTGGCAAGTTATTTTTCAAGATGGGGATTCCATGCATAAAAAGATTATTATCGATGTCAGATTACCAAGAATCATTATCGGCATATTAGTCGGAGCTTGTTTAGCCGCTTCTGGAGCACTGTTACAAGGCATCATGAAAAACCCCTTAGCCGATCCTGGAATTATTGGTGTTTCGTCAGGAGGCGGGCTCGCTGCAGTTATTACAATGGTATTGTTACCCCAGTTTGGTTATCTATTACCTGTAGCAGCCTTTTTAGGTGCCCTCATTACAGCACTTGCTATTTATCTACTAGCATGGGATCAAGGAACATCTCCTGTGAAAATTATTTTAGCCGGAGTTGCTATCAATGCATTGCTCGGAGCCGTTATGAATGGAGTGATGGTCGTTTATAGCGAAAGAGTTCAAGCTGTTTTACCGTGGCTCGCGGGTGGATTAACAGGTAGAGGGTGGTATCATCTTGAGTTTATGGCTCCTTACGCGATGATTGGTCTTATTTTATGTGTTTTTGCTATTAAACCTGCAAACTTACTTTTATTAGGAGATGATTCTGCGAAGCTATTAGGACAAAGAGTTGAAATCCAACGTTTTATCCTTATTGTCTTAGCCGCGTTATTAGCGGGTGCGGCTGTTAGTGTTGCAGGACTCGTTGGCTTTGTTGGGTTAGTAGTACCGCATATTATACGTATCATCGTTGGAGAAGATTATACTTTCTTACTTCCACTCAGTATGATCGGTGGAGCAATTCTAGTAGTTTTTGCTGATACAATCGCACGCTCTTGGTTTGACCCAATAGAACTTCCAGTTGGTATATTACTCGCTTGTTTAGGCGCCCCTTTCTTTTTAATTTTATTAAGGAAAAGGAGGATATTATAATGACAGCAATTCAAACGGATCATATTTCATTTAAAATCGATCATTTTCAATTACATGATCTTTCATTATCAATACCAAGTGGGAAAATCACATCTATCGTTGGGCCAAACGGTTCTGGTAAATCAACGTTATTAAAAATCATTAGCAAATTATTAGCTGCTGATGATGGTTCTGTTTATGTTCAAAACGTAAACACTAAAAAATATAAAACAAAAGAATTTGCAAAGACCATTGCTATGTTACCCCAATCGAAAGATGCATTACCTAATTTAACAGTTAAAGAGCTGGTTTCATTTGGTCGATCTCCTTATAAACAATTTCTATATAATCGTTCAAATGGAGAAGATGAAAGAATTATTAACGAAGCGATGGAAATGACAAACACAACAAAACATAAAGAGCATTTATTTTATCATCTTTCTGGAGGTGAACAACAAAAGGTACGACTTGCGATGGCTCTTGCACAGAAAACAGATATCCTTCTGTTAGATGAGCCGACAACCTACTTAGATATCGCTCATCAATTCGAGCTCATGGAGTTATTACAACAAATAAACGAGGATCATCAAATGACGATTATTATGGTGTTACATGATTTACAACAAGCTGCATCCTATAGTCATTATATGGTTGCAATGAAAAATGGAAGTTTAGTAGATACTGGATTTCCAAAAAAAATGTTAACAACAGCGTTTCTACTTAATGTATATGACATTAACGCACGAATCATATTTGAAGAAGGATACCCATTAATTATACCAAAAATAAGGAGGAATAAAGATGTATATTGTCACAAACATAACGAAAATAAATAAAGGTGAAGGATATAAATTAGTAAACCGTTTTGATAAAGTAGGTAAAATCGAATCGATGGACGGATTTTTAGGATTAGAAGTATTAATGACGGAGAAATTAGATGATCATGACGAAGTTTCTATTGTTACTCGTTGGGATTCTGAAGCTGCTTTTTCTAATTGGACAAAAACAGATGCTTTTAAAGAATCACATCGACATAAAGGTGGAAAACCTGATTATATTATCTCTAATAAAATAGCTTACTATGATGTAAAAGTAACACGAAATCCCATCGTGCCAGTATAAATAGAGATTACTCGAATCAATTTCATCGTTGCTTAAATTAGCGACGTAGCGATAAATCCGTATGATGAAATTGACTAACTCATATGAATAATGATTGTTGGGCTCTAATCTATTTAGACAGAGTCCATTTTTTGATTATTATAGAATTTTGTAACGTATATGACAGAAATGGATGATGTGAAGGCTGGTCGGAGCAATCAGAAAGGTCGGCGAGCAAACAAAAAAGTCACTTTGCTATTTTTTGTTTAGCAAAGTGACTTCTAATACTTATGAAAAACTTAAGCTTTTACTTTTTCAAATTCATTGGCATTTCGGATGAGGTGATC
>JAPFCO010000264.1 GCA_026169505.1 Pseudogracilibacillus sp. | reverse complement strand
TCTTAGTCCAGCTTTAAAACCTGGCGTCTTCTTCACGTTACGGAGCAAGAGGAATGTATATACATTCAAATTAAGGTGGTACCACGGAAGCAAAAGCTCTTTCGTCCTAATACATGGACGAATGGGCTTTTTTATTGTTTTAGGGAGTAGGAGAATAACGAAATGATCAAACAAAACATTGTCGTAAAAATAGGTAGCAGTTCCTTAACAAATGAAAAAGGAGAGATTGATGAGCAAAAGTTAACAGGTTATGTCGAGGCAATTGCTGCGCTTAGGAAAGCCAATCATACCGTTGTTTTAGTGTCTTCTGGGGCAGTCGCTGCTGGATTTAAACAACTTGGATACTCCGTTAGACCTGTAACATTAAAAGGTCGACAAGCAGCAGCAGCAGTTGGACAGAGCTTATTAATTCAATCTTATATAAAGAAATTTCAAGAACATCAGTTAACTCCTGCGCAAATTTTGCTTACACGTAGCGACTTTTCTAATCGTGAGCGCTATCGTAACGCATTTTCTACAATGATGGAATTGCTTGATCGCGGGATCATTCCGATTATCAATGAAAATGATACTGTTTCGATAAAAGAATTAACTTTTGGTGACAATGATATGTTGTCCGCACTAGTTAGCGGGTTTATCCACGCAGACCAACTCATCATATTAACCGATATTAATGGACTGTATACCGATAATCCAATGAAGAATCCTGATGCAAAGAAATATCATTTTTTAGAAGAAATAACGGATAACTTATTAGCAGCAACGGGTAGTGATGGGTCAACAATGGGGACTGGTGGTATGAAGTCAAAATTGGAAGCAGCGAAAACAGCCCTTTCATTAGGTGTTTCGACTTTTATTGGTACAGGAGAAGGTAAAAATAGTCTGCTTCAGATTTTACAAGGGACGGGTGATGGAACATATATTACAAATAAATCCTTCACATCCATTAATACAAGTAGGCAGTGGATTGCCCTTCATTCTGAATCCTTCGGAAAAATATACGTTGACAAAGGTGCAGAGGAAGCAATTTTGTTTAATGGACGTAGCTTATTACCTGCAGGTATTATTGAGGTACAAGGAGCATTTGAAAAAGGTGATGTCGTTGAAGTATATGGGGATAAAGGGTTACTTGGTAGAGGCGAAGTAAATTATTCGTCTGATGAAGTAAAGTTAGAAATGAAAAAACGGAGAGAGCAAAAAAAGGTAGAGCCATCCATTGAAGTTATCCATCGCAATCACTGGGTTGAAATCAAATAATTTTTATAGGGGGAGTTTTTAAAATGAGTGAAGTAAACAGCAGAGGAAAAGCCGCCAAAGCAGCAAGTTATCAACTTGTCGGGGCAACGACGGAAGAAAAGAATGCAGCACTTCTATTGATCGCCGAACAAATTGTGGAAGACCAAGCCTTGATTATCACAGCAAATGCAAAGGATCTTGAAAATGGAAAAGAAAATGGTCTAGATCAAAGTGTATTAGATCGCATTATGTTAAACGAAGAACGAATTGTCGCAATGAGCGAGGCCATAAAACTACTAGCTGAACTACGTGATCCTACCGGAGAAGTATTAGAAAATAGCACACTTGACAATAATTTACGTGTTGAAAAAGTCCGCGTACCAATTGGTGTCATCGGGATGATCTATGAAGCAAGACCAAATGTCACAATCGATGCAGCAACACTGTCTTTAAAAACAGGTAATGCGATGATTTTAAGAGGAAGCTCATCAGCGATTGATTCGAATATTGCACTTGTCTCATCCATTCACCGTGCCTTGGAAAAAAGTTCTCTACCAATAGATGCTGTGCAGTTAATTGAAGATACTTCAAGAGAAACGGCACAAGAACTGTTTCAATTAAATGAATTTTTAGATGTATTAATACCACGTGGAGGTAAAAAGTTAATTGAGACCGTCATTCGGGACTCAACAGTACCTGTCATTGAAACTGGAGCAGGTAATTGTCACGCATTCATCGATGAAACGGCAAAACAGGAAATGGCTGAAGAAATCATTTTAAATGCCAAACTCCAACGCCCTTCTGTTTGTAATGCCATTGAATCTATTCTGATTCATGAAAATTGGTTTAACAATTATGGAGTTACCTTACTTCATAAATTACAGGATCATGGGGTCGAAATTATTGCCGATGAAAAGATCGTCACCAAATATCCTCAGGCAAAGTCAGCGACAGAAGCGGATTGGGCGGAAGAATATTTAGATTTAACGGTCAGTGTGAAACTAGTTAACAGCGCCGCTGAAGCGATTGATCATATTAATACGTATGGAACACACCATTCGGATACAATTATTACCGAAGATGCGAGAAATAAGGACTTGTTTTTGCAAACAGTTGATTCCGCCGCTGTTTATCATAATGCATCTACTCGGTTTACCGACGGCTTTGAATTCGGTTATGGAGCTGAAATTGGAATTAGTACACAAAAACTGCATGCTAGAGGACCAATGGGGCTTCAAGCACTAACATCGACTAAATTTGTCATTCAAGGAACAGGTCAAGTGCGTGGATAACATGTAACAACGATTTTATCGTTTAGTTTAAGCTATTTGATGAAAAAATCGAAAAACGTTTCATAATAAAAATGCCTTTCTTAATTAAAAGGCATTTTTATTATGCCCCTTCTGTTCAGACATACATTCATTAGCACATTAAGCTTTAATTTGTAACTTTATAGGGGATTATCAAAGTGGATGGAGAAAAAACTACCGAAGTGGATGGTCAAAATAATCGAAAGATAAGGTATCATTTTTGATAGAGTGGTTTTTATACTCAAGGTATTGAAAAGTTTTTTCCCGACTATTAACGTAATATGACTGATAATTAATATATTTTATATAAATAGAAAGGATGCTTATGCATGGGAATGTCATCAATGGTAATTAGTATCGTTTTAACAGTTGTTGTTTTACTCTTGACGTTATTAACTATTTTTCAAGGATACGGATATAAACATACGATTGATCCACCAGTAAATAAAGATGATCACGAAAATGAAAATGATCGACAAAATTCAGAAGCCAAATAAGATAATAGTTAAATATAAGGAGAACAATGGACGTAACGAAATTCGATAAAAGTTTACTTATATTAAAAAGGTGTATGAAAGCTAGACTTTTTCACTCTAACTTTCGGGGGGCGGTACCAATCGAGGCTGGACTTCCACCACCAAGTTATAGACTATGAAGGGCACATTAAAAACAACCCTTGCCACAAACGTTATTGTGACAAGGATGTTGCATTGTCTTAACTGATTGAATATTTCAAAAATGGATAAGAATGAATAACTTTTTTGTAAACGTATATTTGTTAGATACTTTCTTTAACGAAAGGAATAATGGAACTAAAAAGTGGTTGAAAGACTCACATTATACAGTTATTATAAATATCAAGAACATTTATATATGATGCTTTTGAAATCACCGACCAATATCTATCACACCGGATTTCTTGCTCTTATATCCTTAATCATTGGGAAAGTCCATTCTAATTCATAATTATAAAGCGTTCCATTGAGTGGAATACCACTTTTATCCCATCCCATCATTTCATAATATGTGTTAATAGTTTCCTGAAACTCTTTTTCATTGATAACAGAATCTTTTAATCGACCTGTTTTAATCGATTCTTTATAAAATTTATCTGGCAGACGATCATCCTCTGTCGTGAATCCTTCTCTCATATTATATATACGCATTATTTGATTTCTTCTTTCGCCCCATTTCATAAATTCATATGAACTTGTTTTCCAACCAGTTATCACATGAACAAGTTCAGCTATTTTGCTTACTGTGTAAACACGGGTAGGGGCTGAAGCAAACACCGACAAGTTTAATGCATCACAAGCACTCCATATATTATTGAGAACTTTGAAATTCTTCACTTTATCTGACCCTACATAATTCATTGGTACCCGTTCTAGAATCCCTAACGTTCTAGAACCTTCTAGTGTATGACTCCATCCTGCTTCCAAATCAAAATCCCAGTCATGTTCACAAATTGTAAGTTTCGGTCCTACAGGTGCAGTTGCATAACCTAACCCTAAGTTTGTTTGACTTCTAGGATCAAATGATACCATTTCAACACCTTTGACGTGCAAAGCAAAGTTTATTGCATTATTACCTATTTTTTCAGATGCTCTTTTAGTGCCTTCGGCAAGAAGATCCCCAAATCCTTTTCTTGTAGCAATATTTTCAATTAATGGTAAGATATTCTCTTCATTCCCAAAGTTTAATTCCATACCATCTGTATCTTCTTTTGTGAGAATACCATTTTCAAAACAGTCCATTGCAAAACTAAGAGTAAATCCAAGTGAAACAGGATCAATTCCTAATAAATTACAAGCAACATTTGATTCAAGCATTAGTTTCAAGTTTTTATTTCCAATATTTGGTCCCATAGTCCCCGTTACTTCTTGGTGTATACCAGTAACCTCCGTTGGGATTTTTTCTGGGTCTGGATTTAAATATTTTATACAATCATTCGGACAACCTGGACATGATTTATCACCTTCATAGAAATTTGAAAATAAATCGCGTGAATAATTTTTTCGTGCTGGAAATAAATTGTCATTAAAGTTATTTACCCCTAAGTATGCTGTTTCATCGTCAGACAAATCAATCCATGCTGAAAATCCTGGTGGTTCTTTTTGCCACATACTTAATTCATTAGTTTCCATACTTTCGACAAATTGTTCTCCAATACGGTTTAGACCAAATCCATCGTAGACAGGTGGTGAGGTTCCTCCTTTTAATACGACGGCTTTAACATTTTTGGAACCCATCACTGATCCAACCCCTAATCTCATTGCCTGATTTGAACGGGAGGATATAATACTAGCATATCTAACCAAATTTTCACCCGCCTGCCCAATTGCTGCAACTTCAACATCCTCATTTCCATAGCGTTCTTCTAATAAAGTAGTTGTTTCATTGGTATCTTTTCCCCATAAAAATTCCGCATCCAAAATACTTATCTTTTCATTTTCTATTAAAATATAAACAGGGGTTTCCGCTTTTCCGCAAAATATTAAAGCATCATATCCCGATCTTTTTAAAGACCTACCCCAAGCACCTTCTGATTTAGCTTCTCCAATTCCTTGCGATAATGGTGATTTAGTTACAACGCTATAGTTAGCAAGTCCAGGACCATCATTTCCAGCTATAATACTTGAAGTAAAAATCAATAAGTTTCGAGGATCAAAAGCATCTATTTTAGCTGGGGTATCTCTTAGCAGGAAATATGCGCCGAGTAATCCCCCTCCAGCATAAATTCTATACCAGTTTTCATCCATTTTCTCTGTTTTTGATGATTTGTTTGATAAATCGATATGAGCAATTTTTTGATTATAACCGTACATATTTATATCTCCTCTCCATACCAACCTTCAATGTATTGAAACTCCGCTAATTTAGCGGTTCTATAATCGATATATTGTACATGATTAACTTCTTTCTTTTTTTAATGTTGCGTGGAAGGATTCAATACAAGCATTGTCATAAGGACTTCCTATATAACTAAAAGATTGTATCATTTTATATTTATCAATAACTTTTGCGAACTCATCGCTTGTGTATTGCGAACCAAGATCAGAGTGGAAAATTAATCCTTCCCCTGGCTGTTGTGTATGATAGGCATTATCTAATGCCTATATTATTATATTCTGTTGTTATTATGCGTCCAAATGAATGACCGATAATTTTCCTTGAATACAGATACATGACCGATGCAAGGTAGCATTCCTCATGTTTTGTTTTAGCGTGTAAATATAGGTAATATCACGAACCCACTTTTCATTAATAATTGCTGTATAAAAGTCTTGTTGCAAAATATTTTCACGCTCTACAACCTTTTCCTTGCTTGGTGTTGGAAGGAATCTTTCCACAGTAATCGATCTGATATTAGTTTTTTCATTAATCGATATACGCATGTATCGCTTCCATCATGAATTACTATTATTCTTTTAGTTAATTTATGGTTTTCTTGGTCGCGATTAGATATCGTTTTATCTGATGATTTATAATACGTGGTACATCAAGTACAACAAGCACATCACACATTGTTTAAATCAGATGATTTTCTTTTTGTAGGTCAATAAAGTCAGTTATTTTAACATCGTTTATTTTTTACGAATATGCCCATAGTTTTTTTAATATATCATTTTCCTCTTGTAACTTGAGCATTTGTTTTTGTAGTTTCGCATAATCATCTGGAGTTATAGAAGAATCATTTTCTAAATCCATTAGAGTGAATTTCTTAAGTCATGCATAAATAGTTACTTCAGATACGCCATACTCGCTGCTTAAATTTCTAACTGATTAACCAGTATGATACAAATCAACTAGCATTTTACAAAAGGCATCATTGTACCGTTTGCCGTTATTTTTATATTTCATTGGACACATCCATCTGTAATTAATTGTAGTAACTTAGCTAAGATGTGTCCATGAAATATACTAGCATCATTCAACTGATTCAATTACAGTTGTTAATGTATTATCAACAACCTATAATGTTTCAGTAACTTTATCAGTCTTTACATTTACCATTGCTACACAGTTTGATTAATATTAAAATCGAATAATTTGATTCTGTAATAATATCAAGTTAAAAATTGTCCAATTCTTCCACTTAACTCTTCATATGAGTGTTGTCTGTCATTGATATCATTTAATTCACCAACTATTTCATTTTCTTTAAACACTAAAATTCTACGAGCTAACATACATAATTCTGGGAGGTCGGAAGAGATCACGATAATAGATTTCTTTTCCTTTTTTGCTAAATCCCATATTAATTGATGGATATACTCCTTAGCTCCGATATCAACACCTACAGAAGGTTCATCAATAATAAGAATGTCACATTCTGCTGCAAGCCATTTGGCAATACTAACTTTTTGTTGATTGCCACCACTTAAACTCCCAATAATATCATCTGAACTTTGTACCTTTATTCTTAATCCATCAATCATCTCTTGTGCCTTTAACTCTTCATGGTTTAAACTAATATTTCTGAAAAGCTTATTTATTATCCTTTTCCATACTGTAATTGCTATATTTGTTTTTACAGTCTCCTCTAAAATTAGACCTTCTTCTTTTCGATTTTCTGAGACATAGCCTAATTTATATTTGTGTATACTATCTGACATAGAATTAATATTGGCTTTTTTCCCCTGAATTATTACATTACCCGAGTCCATTTTATCTTCGCCAATTATAATTTTAGCTAATTCTGTTCTCCCAGAGCCTACCAATCCATAAAATCCAAGAATTTCTCCTTCATTTAAATGGAAATTTATATCTTGAAATCTCCCAGTTTGAGAAAGGTTATTAACTTCTAAGGCTTTCTTCTTTACATTTATATCAAGATGTCCAAAATAAACTTCCTTGGTTTCCCTCCCTATCATCATTTTAATAATTTCTTGTTTTGTAATATCTTGACAACCTTTAGTTCCAACATGCTTTCCATCGCGAAGAACCGATACTTTATCACATAAAGATATAGATTCCTCTAATTTATGTGATACAAAAATTAGAATGACACCTTCTTCTTTAAGTTTTCTAAGTATAGAAAACAATGTATCCGCTTCATGACTGGTTAAAGAGGAAGTGGGCTCATCTAATAGTAATACTTTTGCATTTGAAGATAAACCCTTTGCAATTTGAATCAACTGTTTTTGTGCAGCACTTAAGTTTCCTATTTCTATTGTAGGGTCAAGGTTTAATCCTACTAAATTCAAATATTTCTTTGCTTGATCATTCATTTTTTTCCAATTTATGCGTCCTGCTACTTTGAATCTATCTAATTTATCCAAAAATATATTTTCTGCTATGCTATAATGAGAAATAACTTGTATTTCTTGATTAACAATACTTATTTCATTATCAATAGCATCACGAAAGTTTAACAAATTTAGCTTTTTATTGTTTAAATATATTTCACCTTCATCCGGTTGATGGACACCGCAGATGATTTTAATCAAAGTACTTTTTCCGGCTCCGTTCTCTCCCAATAGTGCATGAATTTCACCCGGCTTAAATGTAAGGGATACCTCATCAAGTGCCTTCACTCCTGGGAACACTTTACTTACGCCATACAATTCTAACATATATGTTTGCCCCCTCTTTTGGAAACAACTTTTATTTATATTCGCTTATTATTTCTTTTCCAGATACTTTGTTTCTAAGTTGTCTTTGATTTCTTTAGTTACTTTAGAAAGATCCTTCTCAAAAGTATCCATATTTTCCTTTGTTACCAATACTGTTCCTCCGTCAATAAAATACTCTCCAGATTTAGGAGTCCAGCCATCTGCCATTTTTTTCAAGATAAGCGTAGATAGGTAACCATGCCCCGTTGAATTTTGAACAATAGTAGCATCCAATACTCCTTCTTCTATTGCATCCATCAATACAGGGTCAGAATCCACACCAATTGTATGAATCTTTTTTGCGTTATCATTCTTCATATAATCCGACATTACCTGTGCAATAGCTAAAGAAGGTGTAAATCCTGTGGCAATAATTCCATCTACCTCTTCAATATTTGCCGCAATCGCATTATCAACCTTTTCTATTGCCTCTTCTGTACTTTGCATGCCACTGATTTCCTGAATAATTTCAACTTCCGGATATTTATCTACAACCTCTTCTACACCCTCTTTTCTTAAAACTGTATTTGTATCCTCCAAAACTTCAAGCACATTAATAATTTTACCATTTTCGTCCATCATTTGGATCAATTCTTCCGTTGCATCCATAGCTGCTTGTTTTACATCTGTACCAACATAAAGTGAAGCCTCAGTCGGTTCAATCGTGGAAGTTCCAAAGTTTATCACTGATGCTCCACGATTAACTAATTCCTCATATAAACCATTAGCGCCACTTCCATCTGCGGGGTAAATTGAAAAGTATTCTGCTCCTTTTGCAGCCAATGCCTCAACGTTCAATGTTTGACTTTGTTGCTCCCAATCAGGTCCAATTTGCTTTTCAACTTCAATTTCGAACTCTTTTTCAAATTCTTCTACACCTCTTATTACTTCCTCAAAATATGGATGAGGTGCGGGAGCATACCAGACTAACTTGTATTCCTCGTTTTTTCCAGAAGTTTCAGAAGAATCATCTCCATTAGATGTTCCACAACCAGTTAGAATAATCGCTGAAATCATCATAGTGAACAATATGTTAAGGCTAACTTTTTTTAAACTCATAATCTTTCCCCTCGCTTTTTTATTTTTTTTATTAAAAGAGAAATACTTTAAACAAATAATCAGGGGTATCTAACCGCCACTGCCACTATACTTTGAGCGAATGCTTTCAAATGCAACAGCAAATAAAATTATTAGCCCTAAAAAGGTTTGCTCATAATAGACGTTAACATCAAGCATAATTAACCCATTCTTAATTAATACAATCATTAATGAGCTTGCTAAAAGACCTATAGCACTAATTGCTCCTCCACCGAGTGCGGTCCCCCCGATTACAGCAACAGCAAACGAAATAATCAGCCAATCACTACCAGTAGCTGGAGTTGCAGAACCCATTCTAGAGACCCACAATAAACCCGCAGTTGCTGCAAATAATCCTGATAAAACATTGGCTAGAACTATCATCAAATTTGTTTTAATTCCAGACATACGAGCAGCATCAATGTTCCCCCCCGTAGCAAGTAGCTGTCTGCCAGTTACAGTATACTTGAATACAAACCATAGAATGATGAGTGCTAATAACATTAAATAAAACAAATAGGGTATACCTAATAATCCCTGTCTACCAATAAAAGTGAAGCTTGCTGGTATATCTGTATAAGGATATCCTTTTGAAACTCCCATTACTAACCCTGTAAATACAAAAGAAGTTGCTAGTGTAACAATAAATGAATTTAATTTTAACTTAAGTATTAAAATAGCATTTGTTAATCCAGCTATCCCTCCTAAAATTAAACTAAATATAATCGCCATCCAAGGCGAAAGTCCCAATGTATGCATCATGAGACCCGCTCCAACGACAGAAAGCCCACCTATAGCCCCCAAAGAAATATTCATTCCCCCTACAATTATTGCAATAGCCTGACCTAATCCAATGAAAAAATAGAGAGATGTGCTCCGAAAAATATTAAACATATTATAAGACGTTAAAAAGCTACTTGAACCTATTGTGAATATAATAAATAAAATGATTGTTGCCAGTACAACACTAGCGTCCTTATGCTTTAATAAACTACCCCAAAATGACTTTTTTGTACTTCCAGGTTTTGCTTCTTGATATGTGTCAACTTTCAATTTTATACCTCCTTCTTGATTAGCTATTTTTTGTTTTCATAACACTTCACTATCAGCTTCATAATAAATGGATCAAGTGACGATTACTCTAAATATAAACTGACAAATATGTTACTGTACTCCTTAGATTGCTATGTCGTATATTTACTAAACTAAATCTTTTCTATAGTTTCAATTGATAAAAACGAATCGCATTTAAACCAAAAATTAATTTCATCTCTTCCTCTGAAATTATTTTAGATAACATTACCTTTAAAATATTTTCTACTTGTTCGTATTTAGCTGCTAATAAACAAACCGGCCAATCACTTCCAAACAGGATCCTTTCACTACCGAAAACGCTAACAATCTGTTGAATATAAAACTCGAAATCACTATATTGCCAGCACTGATGATCTGCCTCTGTTACCATGCCTGATAGTTTGCAATATATATTCTCATTTTTTGCAATCTCTTGTATCCATCCCGCCCAAGGCTCAAATACCCCGTTTTTAATATCTGGTTTACCAATATGGTTTATAACCCCACGCAAATGTGGAATTAAATTAACCAACTTGGCTATAGCAGATAATTGATTCTCCTTTACAAGCAAATCGACTGGAAAAGATCTATCTGCTAGAAACTTCAATCGTTCTATAATGTAAGGTCTTAACACATATTCTGAATCATTTATATCTTGAAGCATAATACGTACCCCTATAAAACTTGGGTGTTTGTGGAATTTTTCAAATTGTTCTTCAAAATAGTCACTTTCAAAATCAATCCAACCAACAACTCCTGCAATTGAGTCAGTCTGATCACTTAAATCTAGCAGAAACTTTGTCTCATTTAATGTGGAAGAGGCTTGGACAACGATTGTCTTATCAATACCGAGTCCTTCCAGTTTTGATTCTAAATCATCTGGCAGGTAATCTCTATAAAGAACGGGAAGGTCGGGGGTTATCCAGCTATAATCTCCCCTAGATAGTTTCCAATAATGTTGATGGGCATCAATTTTCACCAGTCTACCTCCTCTTATAATAATTAAGTTGATTAGTATTAAGTTTTATGACAGTGACTCTTGTATCGACTAGATTTGCAATTTTTTACAACTAATACTTATATCCTTAAACTTCGCTAATATTGGTCAATGATTAAATGCCCGTCTTAATAAGATGCTTTTGGGAAACTGATAAGTATTCCACCATCAATATGAATGCCTAACAATGGTGATTTCACACAATAATTATCGTTTTTTTATTGCAACTCATTATACATTTATTCATATTAAGTATCCAAATAAAAGCGTGATTTTCTGACCAATATAAATAGTACGATTACGTTACTTTTTTATAAACTTGAATCAGAAATAAATCGGTTGGTTAATGCACCTAATTTCTCTATTTCAACGGTCACTTCATCCCCAGGAGTTAAATACACCTGATCTTCTTTTGGGTACCCTAAGATTACACCTTCAGGGGTACCCGTCAAGATAATATCTCCAGGGGTTAGTGTCATATACTGGGAGATGTAACTAATAATTTCATCACAATAAAATATCATATCGTTCGTATTTGAATTTTGGCGAACTTCTCCATTAACAGTAGTTTTCATTTTTAAATTATTAGGATCCCCTACTTCATCTGCAGTAACTAGATAAGGTCCTACTGGACTAAAACCATCACATGTCTTACCTAATAACCATTGTGGTGTTCTCATTTGTAAATCTCTAGCGGAAAGATCATTTACTGTACAATAACCAAATACATGATCTAGAGCATTCTCTTTCGATACATATTTAGTCTTTTTCCCAATTACTATTCCAAGTTCTACTTCATAATCTAGTTTATCGGTCACTTTTGGGACTTCAATATCACATTGGTGACCAGTGAGTGTATTATTAAATTTATTAAATAAAATAGGAACATCTGGATATGCCGCATTCGTCTCATCCGCATGCTTACGATAATTTAATCCTACACAAATAATCTTATTTGGATTTGTTATTGCAGGTCCCCATTCAATTTCATTTTCATCTAATAAACAGGAGGTTAATATAGTCATATCCAAATCATCAATGCATTTTTGAAGTACACCGAAAGCTGAACTACCGCCTTCAATAATATCCATTAAATTAGAGGGAATCTTATTATCTACTATGCTCGGTAACACTGCTTCAATATCAATAATTCCCTGATCTATTTTTACTCCAAGACATTGTCTGTCTTCTTTAATAAAGGTCAATAACTTCATAGTAATAAAACTCCTTCGTTTGATAATATATATTTAGCTCTAACAGTTTTAACACCTATTATGCATCCTTACCAAAAACAACACCACCATCAATGTAAAGTGGAGATCCCATCATAAATTTCGATTCATCTGATGCTAAGAATAATGCTGCATTAGCTACATCCACAGGCCTGCCTAATTCCCCACTTAATTGCCGTCTTTTAATGCCTTCAATAGCTTTTTCAGGGTCATCGTATGAATTTTTTAAATAACTTTCTACAAACGGCGTAAGAATAGTTCCGGGCAATAAAGCATTTATCCGGATATTATATGATGCATAGTCTACTTGCATAGATTTAGTGAGTGCTAATACCGCCCCCTTCGATGCAGCATAGGATGCCCGATTCGCTAATCCTATTTCTGCAATACAAGAGGACATATTGATAATTGACCCACTTTTACTTTCCATCATGTAATGTAACACGTATTTACTTAGCATAAATACACCTTTTATATTAACGTTCATTACTTTGTCCCACTCATCGAGGTCCACCTCATGAAGTTGTCCTACTCCACTAATGCCGGCATTGTTAAACAATACATCTATCCGACCATACTGATTAATAATCTGTTCCACCATTTCTTTAACAGAATCAACATGAGTTACATCGGCTTGAATAAATGTTGCCTCACCGTCAAATTCAGAAATTTCTTTTACAGTTTGTCTTCCATTGGTATCATCTAAATCGTTAACAATAACAATGGCTCCTTCTCTCGCAAAAAGTAAAGATGTGCTCTTTCCAATTCCAGAACCTGCCCCACTTATTAATATGACCTTGCCTTTTAATCTCATATTTATCAATCCTTATATATTATGTTTAGACTATTTCCCAACCTTTAATTTATCATCATGGAAATGTTTGATACAATCACTCCTAGTCGTAATACAAGCAATAAAACTGAATATAAATTACCCTAATTCCATTCTGGTTTTGGTCCTGCACCATATCCTAATGATGCGCCCCCCTCAACTTGAATCGCTTGCCCTGTAATAAAGCTAGCTTTATTAGAAGTAAGATATAAAACAGTATCAGCTAATTCTTCCGGTTTTGCAATATATCCTAGCATATGGGCCTTAGCCAATTCCTCCCTTGCTTTTTTAGGATCGTCCTTTGTAAGAAACCACTGCTCAAGCAAAGATGTTGCCACACCTGCTGCGCAAATACAGTTAATCCGAACACCGTATGGAGCATAATCGATTGCCATTGCTTTAGTCATGGCTATTATTGCTCCTTTCGTTCCAGCGTACGCAGTATTACTCTTTTGCCCAATAAGCCCGTTCATCGAAGCCATGTTAACAATATTACCCCTATTTACTTTTAATTCAGGGAGTGCATATTTACAATTTAGAAATACACTTTTTGTATTAACCTGAAAAATCTTATCCCATTCCTCTGACGTTGTATCTTCCACATTCTTCGGCATAATCATTGCTGCACTATTTAATAAAATATGAACTGTTCCCCATTTTTCATTAATTTGTTGATAAGCCCTTTTAACATCATCCTCATTTGAAACATCTGCTTTAATTGCTAGCCCCTTAACACCACGCCGTTCAACTTCTTTAATTGTCGTTGCCATTGCCTCTTCATTTAAATCAATAATTGTAACGTTAGCACCCTTATTGGCAAACTTAATTGCTGCGGCTCGTCCGATGCCATTTGCACCACCCGTAATTACAATAGACTGTTTTTCAAATCCTATTTCAATCTCCTCCCACATCCGTTTAATATCCAATTAATAATAGAATTCATATAGAGTTTCTAGCTCTCTAGGTTAATATAAGCTAAAATCTAATCTAGATGTACTTTGGAATAACAATAATAAAAGTAATCGACCTTTTAATCTGTTTTTAATTGGTAAGTTATACAGTTTTCCTGTTGAATAATATTATGATCCCACAGATACTATTTTCTGGTTATATTACTACTTAACACGATACTTTTCAAAATACTTATCAATAATTGTAGTTGACGCACCTGGTAATTCTGGCAGTTTA
Organism: Pseudogracilibacillus sp.; assembly: GCA_026169505.1. Lineage (GTDB taxonomy): Bacteria > Bacillota > Bacilli > Bacillales > Amphibacillaceae > Pseudogracilibacillus. Next base: position 5,469 of record JAPFCO010000264.1, on the reverse strand, counting down.
TAATATCCTCCTTCAACAATTACCGGTTCCTCAAATATATGGCGGATCCATGGAATATACTCTAGCATTGGTGAGTTTTGCGTAGACGCAACAAGATGCTGATGAACCTGCCCCATATCCCCTACATGCGGTACGATTGGAAGATCATAAGAAGCCGCTAAACCTGCCACTTGCAACCACTCCGTTATGCCTCCTACTCTTGTCACATCAACTTGTACATATTCTACAGCACCTTGATGTATGTAATCACGAAAGGCATATTTGGTGTATACATGTTCTCCTAGTGCAATAGGAATATTAAGTTCATCCGCAAGTTTTTTGTGATTGAGTATATCATCTGGATTCAATGGTTCTTCCAACCAATAGAGATCAAATTCTTCCAACTTTTTACCCCAGGTCATCGCTGTATTGATATTCCACATTTGATTCACATCAATCATTAATAAAATATCATCACCTATTTCTTTTCTTACAGCTTTAACTCGATCATAATCCTCACGTGAATTAGAATTTCCTACCTTCATCTTCACACCAGTAAAACCTTCCTCAACGTAAGATGTTATATCCTTTAGTAATCGATCCTTACTCCAATTGAGCCAACCGCCATTAGTATTATATGCTTTTATCCCTTTTGATTTATGTCCTCCAAGATACTGCCATAATGGTTTTTCTGCCGCTTTAGACATGATATCCCAAAGCGCAATATCCACTGCGGCTAAAGCCATATGAGTGATACCGGCCCTACCAATCCAATGCATCTTTCCGAATCTCAATTTATCCCAAATATCCTTTACCATAAAAGGATCCTTACCCATTAGCTCTGGTGCATAATAAAGATCAATTGTATCCGTTATCATTTTATCACCAAATGCAGTAGTTCCTGTGTAGCCATAACCTGTAATACCTTCATCTGTAAAAATCCTAACACCTGTTACTCCCCAATGTGTTGGAGCGTTTATCGCATCCGTAATTGGTGGATTTAATGGAACGTGTAAAATAAAACTCTCTACTTTGGTAATCTTCATGTCTTATTCTCTCCTTTTGCCTTAATCATACATGATACATTTTTAATCATATATCATGTATGATTAATTGTAAAGGAGTTTTATACAAAATAAGGACGTGTTCTTTTATGAGAATTAACTAAATGGTACCGCAACGCTTCTTTTGCCTCATCTACATTTTTATTTATTAATTTATCAATAATATTATAATGTTCCTGATATTCTAAATCGTAATAACTTTCTTCAATATCTTCGTATATAAAACTTATGTATCTTTGAATTCGCTCAATATACCCTGTAACCGAACGTTTAAGCGTTTCATTTCCACAATATTTTAGAATTAGTCCATGAATATCTTCATTCATCTTCATAACAGATTCCAAATTTAACTCTTTCTTAATCTCTTTTACATTCATGCTTTTAAATTGTTCTTCCAATTTATTTAATTCATCATCGGGAATCAATAATATAGACTTTTCCAATGCAAGAACCTCTAAATGAGTTCTGAGCTCAAATATTTCATCGAGATCTCGTATTGTCATTTTTGTAACAAACACCCCCTTGAATGGAACAACCTTGACAAGGCCTTCCGTAGAAAATCGTGATAGCACTTCTCGAATTGGTATATTGCTAACTTCGAGTTCACGTGATAGTTTATCTATATTTATTTTTGTTCCTGGGGCTAATTCATGATTTAAAATCTGTTCTTTAATAATTTGGTAAATCTCTTCCGTTAAATTAATTCGATTAAGTTTTTTTCGCATATAAATCCTCTCCATCTATATTATTTAATATCAAGATAAATCTGATTATAGTTTAATATTAACAAAGAAGCAATTCGTTTCTATATAAGTAGATTCTCTAACCTAATTATCTACTATTCTGCTTGCCTTTATTTTTATTGTCTAACTTAGTGTTACTATCTACTCTTCATAAAATAGGAACGAACATTACCGAATTTAAATGTCTAGGTGAAGAAAAGTTATATTTTTGTTATTTTACTCCAATAATTAACTTTTACAATGGAGAGGTTGTTGCGTATGGAGTTAAGAAACGTCCAACGTTAGATCTTGTCACGGAACCTTTAAAAGAAACGATAGAAATAATAAAGAATCATGCAACCTATCTAACCACTATCCATTCCGATCAAGCCTGGAATTATCAGCACAATAAATGGGTAAAGACGTTAAAAGAGAACAAAATTTTACAAAGTATGTCACGTAAAGCCACCTGCGCAGATAACGCATCGATGGAAAATTCCTTTGGGATTTTAAGCACGAAATGTATTATGGAGAAGAATTAATAAGCTACGAAGAATTAAAAAAAGGGGATTGAAGAATATATCTATTGGTATAACCATGAACGATCCAAAGAAAAATTGGCTGGCTTGAGTCCAGTCGAGTATCGAACTCAAGCCAGCCAATTAGCTGTATAATAAAAGCTCTAAGTTTTGGGGGGGTAACCACCAAGACTTATCATCATCTTCCATACACCTTACATAGTTAAATTAATCTAAAACGGCCCGAAGAGCTTTAGCAAATTTTGAAATACCTTGATCGATGTCTTCTACCTTAGGTCTTGCGAAAGTGAATCGGACATATCCATCATCAGAGCCATAAACACTTCCTGGAACAAAGATAATTCCCTTTTTGATCGCTTCTTCAAAAAGTTTGTTACCATCTACTACAGGTAATATCTTACACCACAAATGTAAACCCCCTTGCGGAATCGTGAAACTAACGATATCCGGAAGTTCTCTTTCAAGTGCTTCTATCAACACATCCCTTTTAAAGATTAACTCCATACGCAAGCGATCCAAATGTGGGTCAATATAAGATGATTTCAGAAATTGTGCGGCAACTCTTTGTGGAACTACACTTAATCCAAAATCCATCTGCTGTCTTGCATCAGCTAAGCGCTCAACAACAGAGCGAGGTGCGACCATCCATCCAACTCGCAACCCAGATGCTGCGATTTTAGAAAAAGAGCCTATATACAGAACTGACCCAACAGCATCCGTTGACTTGAGTGGTGCAGGCGGTGTTCCTTCATAGGCTGTTAGACTAAATGGATCATCCTCAACAATAGGGATCCCCAATTCACTCACGACTTTTAGAAGTTCCGTTCGTCGATTATTAGCCAGCAAAGTACCTGTTGGATTTTGATAATTCGGATTGATAAATACCATTTTAATCCGATGCTTTTTGTACAGAGAACGAACATCATCAGGTCGCATCCCTTTATCATCGATTGGAAGCTGGAACAACCGAAGGCCCGCAGATTGGAACATCGGTAGCGAATAACAATAAGAAGGATCCTCTATTGCAACAGCATCACCTGGAGTTAATAAACACTGGGTAATCAAATATAACGATTGCTGGGAACCAGATGTGATGAGAATCGAAGAATCTGAAGTTTGAATGTTTCGATACTCGTCTAAAAAAGAGACAAGCGATTCTCTAAGTGGTGCAAAACCCTGAGGATTATCATACCCTAGATATTCGGTGTGCTGATTTTCATTCATAAGCGCATTAATTTCTTCTAAAGGAGAAAGGTCAGCACCTAATTCGCCACTTGCAAAATCAATTAAAGATGGATCTTTTTCAAGTGCTTCACGAACACGACGTAAAAAGGGCAAATTAGGTAAGAAGTTTCCGCCTTTTACATACCTTTGCCAATTAAGTGTATGTTTCGGTGTAGCTCCCCATTTGTATTTCGTCACTCGTGTACCGCTTCCCATACGACTCTCGATAATTCCAAGTGCACGAAGCTCATCATATGCAAGAATAACTGTGCTTCGATTCACTTCTAACTGTTCAGCTAACTTTCGTTCAGAGGGCAATAAACTTCCTGGTGGAAATTCCCCGTATGAAATTTTTTGTTCGATTTCATCTACAATTTGTAAATATAACGGTTGATTACTTTGACGATTGGGTTTCCAGATAATTCATACCTTCTTTCTTCGTGTGCTTTACATTGTATTGTCTTCATTATAACATTGGAGTGATTCTATGGATCCACTTTTTTGTCTAAAAAATGACGAATTGCTTTCATTATTAAATCCTTTCGCCATTTTGTATTGTACTTACAACAGAATCAATTTTATAATTACAAAAAACAGCCACGATGCTATAATATGTAGTTAAGAACGTATTAACGAAACTACATATTATAGCACCGTAGCGATAAATCCGTATTATGAAATTGATTAACCTTATCAAACAAAAACAATGCGATCAAAGGACTGATAAACATTGGATTACACAAAAATTACCCAGCAGGAAGATTTCAAAACAGCATGTAATATTAGAAAAAAAGTTTTCGTTGAAGAACAAGGTATACCCCTTGAAGATGAGTTTGATGAATTTGATACACTTAATGCGTTATCAGAACATATTTTAGTTTATTATAAGGAGCAACCTGTCGGAACAGGACGAATAAGATATGTCGATGGCTTAGGGAAATTAGAAAGAATCTGTATTTTAAAGGCTTACCGAAAATTTGGGCTTGGCAAAGTAATTATCAAAGCGTTAGAAGGAATCGCTGAAGATAAAGGACTTTCTGGAGTAACATTACATGGACAAACACAAGCAGAAGGTTTTTATAAAAAACTAGGCTACCAGACTTCATCAGATGTATTCATGGAAGACGGTATTCCTCATATCCTCATGACAAAGGAATTACCTAACAAAAAAGAGTTCTGAGAGGAGAAAAACATGTATATCCCTAAACAATTTAACATTAAGGACTATTCAAAATATGCATAGCAACAGATTTCATCATGAATGAAAGCAAATCTAAAGCGGTTATGATGAATCGCGCTGCACGAACATTGGATGACAAGATATACTCTCCACCACCCAAAAGGTTCAATAGAGAAATGAAAACAGCCCAGTTTCCCAATCGCCTTGAAATACTGGGCTATTATAGTTCAATGTAAGACCCTCTGCATTGCCAATGACTCAGGATATTAAACTTTGTTTAAAGTGAATATCCATGACGAACATGATGTCGACCAATTGGGACTACAGAAGGAGATCCGGAAATTGGATCTTTTACGACAATACATTCAAGTCCGAATATATCTTTAACTAAGGTGCTTGTAACAACGTCTAATGGCTCACCCTCAGCAATAAGCTTTCCATCATGAAGTGCAAATATATGGTCTGCATAACGTGCAGACAAGTTGATATCATGTAGCACCATTACAATAGTCGTTCCATGTTTTCGATTAAGATCTGTTAGTAAATCAAGAATTTCTACTTGGTAAGTAATATCTAAAAAAGTTGTTGGTTCATCCAGAAATAATATATCTGTTTGTTGCGCTAATGCCATTGCAATCCAGACACGCTGTCTTTGCCCACCCGATAGTTCATCAATATTACGATTTGCAAGCTTCGTTATATCCATAATACTCATCGCTTCAGCAATTGCTTCATAATCCTTTTTTGTCCAGCCACTAAAT
>JAPFCO010000412.1 GCA_026169505.1 Pseudogracilibacillus sp. | reverse complement strand
TTACCTAATGAATCGTAATTTTCTGTTAAAGTGTAGATGATCCCACCAACTAATTGAATCAAAAAGGACAAACATAAATAAATGTGCTCCCTTACAGATAGAAACTCACTCATATGTATTAACTTTTTATTACGATTGTACTTTTTGCAAAACAAAAAATGCACAACCAAAATTACAGTATTCTAATATATACTCATCCAACATATCTATTCTTGTATTATAAGAAGCATTCCCGTGCTCAGAATGATAAAATCCTTTTAAACGTAATTGATTGTATCCCCAGTCCCCTACGATAAAATCATATTTCTTTAGGACATCTGCGTATCTCTCTACAACCGCTTCTTCCTGAAAACCATCCCGAACATTTTCGATTAATTCATATTTTTTTCCATTTAATTCTATCATTGATTATCACCTCATACCCTAATCAATTTCATATTACGAATTTATCGCCACAGCTCTTAGTAGCAACGTAGCTATTTTTTTGAAATGATGAAATTGATTCATTCTTGTTAGTTTATCATATTTTTACGTTTTAACGTATGTTTTAACAAAAATATTGCACAATATAAGAAGAACTCACACTCATTAATATATTAGGGAAAGGAGTAAGCCGAACTTGTACAATCGATATAGTTTGTTCTTACCAATTTATATGATGATAATTGGCTTTGTTTTCTTACATCCCTCACTTACCTTTGCTAACGAAAATGAGCATCAAGAAAGAATGGCTTTATATAAAAAGACGGAAGCTATTTTATCTGTTCCGTGGTATTACCTCGCCGCAATGGATCAATATGAACGAAACATTCAAAAAGAAGATACTGATGACACACAAATAGCACTCCATTTTGACCCTATCTTATGGTATGGACCAGGAAATCATTTGCATCTAAAAGAAAATAGTTTCGTATCCATGTTTCAAGGTATCGGCATGGATGGGAATGGAGATGGGAATGCCGACTTACAAAACGAAGAAGATCGTCTTTACGCAGCTGGTACCCTCTTATCTGCAAATGGCATAAGTGAAGATGATATTAAAATTAGTTTATGGAAACATTATCAACGGGATCTAACTGTAAAAACAATTATAAATATCGCAAAGATTTACGAACATTTTCAAACGATTGAATTAAATAATCGGGATTTCCCTGTCGATATGAACTATAACTATAGCTATAATAGCACATGGGGACACGGTCGTGGTTTTGGTGGTAATCGAATTCATGAAGGTACAGATATCTTTGCTGATTATGGTACTCCTGTTAAAGCTACGACATATGGCGTAGTCGAATTAAAAGGTTGGAACTTATATGGAGGATGGCGAATTGGGATTAGGGATATCTATAATATATATCACTATTATGGTCATTTAAATGGCTATAATGATGATGTTAAAGTAGGCGATATTGTACAACCGGGTGATATTCTCGGTGCAGTTGGTTCAAGTGGCTATGGTCCTCCGGGAACAGCCGGTAAATTTCCACCACATTTACATTATGGTATGTATCGTGACAATGGTAAGCAAGAATGGTCTTTCGATCCCTTTCCTTATTTGAAAAAATGGGAGCGAATCGCAAAAGATTAGAAAACTTTACTTTCGTTAAAGGAATTCTTGAAACCGTATGTTGTTTTCTTAGAAATCCTTATACTTGCAAGCCTTGGTTGCACTTATGCAGTAAAGAATGCTTTATACTTTCTCATTTGACAAATAAAAGGAGCGATCTTCTCGCTTAACAGGTTCTCTTGAAACGTGCAAACAATCATAAAACAGGGACTAAATCGCAATTGATTTGGTACCCTGTTTTTTATTGATATATCAATGTTTCACATGAAGTTACCTCTATAATTGCACACTAATTCGTTGTATTACAATAGATAGTGTAGCGTTGCAAATTAACATACAAATTGACTCACAAATTAATCTGATGAAAAATTTTATTACCTATAAAAAAAACACTCAGAATTTTTAACATCTGAGTGTGCCTGAAGGCTATAAAATAATAATATTCTGCCACAATCGCGCGAGTCCGATTGTTGAAGTTCACAAATATTTTATTATAAAAGTTAATATCGGAATAATACATATAATTAGACCAGAACCAATAGTGATTTTATATTCCTTTTCTTTGTTAAGACGAGATTCAACCCCCCCTTAAAACAAATACAACACCAACTAGCATTGTCATTAGAAAAGAAATCAAAGGCAAATTAGTATTCCAGCGAATTATGTTAATGATACCTAAGATAATAGCGGTTAAGGCTAGAATTACTTCTACTAACAAAAATGACTTTTTTCGGTTTTTCCAGATTGAAGGAGGTCTATTTTGTTCCTCATTATTATTAAACTATTTTGACAAGCCATCCCTCCTAATTAAACAATTGCGCTCGATTAATGAATAACACGGGTTCTATCCTTTGCAATTTCTTTATCTTTATTGTTTTTGGTTAAAAAAATATAGCTGGTTAAAATAATACAGACGAACAGCACCAAATGAAACATAGTGTGAAGTGTATTAGGGACCATGCCATTCATAACGGGTAAGAAAGAATGTGTATCCCCAAACATAATATTGAACGTTTCTATCTTTTCCTCTGTACCAGTCCCAAAAAGATAAGGGATCCACCATGATATGATTGCCCCCAAAAAGATAAAGGTGGGATGAACAAGCAGCCAAATCTTTATCAAAAGGGGATATCTCTTCCCGGCAAATATAAGCACTCCACCTAATATAAGTAATATTTGAACTGCACCAATAAGCATTGTCACTATTATTTCATTAAGCGATTCTACTGAAGCAATAGCCTCAATATCGTTTAATGATCCCAAAGGAATCAAATCCTGTACGATCATGAATAATAATATTAAGGTGTATCCCAAAACTAAGAACTTTTCAGATAAACGAATATTTCTTTTCATACACCACTCTCCAATTCCTTGATTTGGATTACCTTAAAGCAATTGTATTATGCAACAAAAAACGGTACGATCAGCCACAGTACTTCTGCTACATTTGCACCCGTTATTAGAATATAAAGTGTACAAAGCACAATAACGTTTCATCCTTTTTTCTTTACAGCCTTCAAAGCTTCCTTTTTACTAAGTTTAGATAACGATGTTCTTTCAACAAAATCAAGTACAGACTGTAGATTTGTTTTGGAATATTCTCTTAGTGCCCATCCTATTGCTTTCTTGATAAAAAACTCTTCTGAATCAAGGCATTGGTTGATATAATCATACAGTAGTTCTTCATCTGTTAGAGTTTTATGTTTTAATTGGAATAAAATGGCAGTTCTTTGTAACCATATATTTTTCGAGCCTATCCATTTACTAGTAATTACCTTTTTGTTTTCTGGATATTGTTGAAAATAATACCCTGTATGTTTTGAGGCAATCCAATCCACTGTGTCCCACCATGATTTGTTAATGATAAGATACTCTAGTAGTTCAATGTCTTCCGCTTGAAACCGCTTTATTTTTCGATCTAACAATTCTAAACCAATGCTTTGATACTCCCTTTCTGGAAGTTTCCAAAGTTCATAAATAATATTATTAAAACTTTCCTCAGATGGTAACCCATGCTTTTTGATTAAAGACTTTACTAATTCCTTCCTTTGTGGGGCCCTAATTCCAAAGAAATCATATTGGTCACGCATATACCTTTTCATTTTTAATGCTTCATTATTATTCCTATACTTATTTAACAACTCATGAATCAACTGCGTATATTCGTTATTCATTTTAATCTCCCAAAAATCATATTGTCCGATTCCAGTACAATTCGTATTCCTGTAATGATCTTACTCTATCTCACTAACTTTTAACCGCTGTGCATGTATAAGAAAATGCAGTTCCCATTATGAATACCTCCATTGAAATAAACATGGCTATCCCTGAGTATCTATCATCAAATATCGTGGTACTAGCTAGTTGAACGAAAAATACTATGACAAGTGATATATACAGTCCGCTAATATATTTCACTTATAATCCTTCTTGCTAATCCAACTAATTGCCCCGTTCGTTGAACATTGTATCTTATATATAGTTTAACATAAGATTTAAAGGTCCTCTAAGATAAAAAAGCAAAAAGCACTGCATTTCACAGTGCTAATTTGTACTAATATTTGCTGTATTTTAAGATGCGAATTGAGATATTTTTTATCTGTTTGCACCTTTGAAAAAGACCCCTTACTACTCGCTCCTTTATGCATTATTTATTTGTTTTTGCTTTATTCACTGCATTGACAATACTGGCCACAAGTCCACCCCAAAGAATTACTATTCCAATTACCATCATAATAATCGCACTAGCGGTCATCATAATCACCTTCTTCAGGATTCGACTTCCATTTTGTAAAGCCCATTAAAATACCGATAACGATTACTCCAATAACGATACTCCATCCACCCCAAGTAATAAAGGCATCTGAATATCCTTCATAGTTTCCAGTTTCTGTATCAAAGCCTCTTGTGAGATTTTTTTTTAATAAATCAAACATCATATAGCCAAGTACAACCGGTGTAACAATCGCTAAACTAATCGTCCACCATGACCCTAAACGGATATCAGAGATTTCATTTGCATGGTCTTTAAATGTACCAAGTTTGCGTAAAATCCAAGCAATTAAGACAACCTCAACTAAACCTAATGCAGCTACACCAAATTGGTTAATAAAGTAATCTGTTGCGTCTAAGAAGTGTAAACCACCTTTTGTTGCAAAGATAATCGAAAGGAGAGCGGCAAATCCTCCACCAAATAACACTGATTTCGCCCGTGAAATACCAAATTTATCACTTAATCCGGAAACATACGTTTCGATAATCGATATGAGCGAGGTCAATCCTGCTAACACTAACGATAAGAAAAACAAGAGACCAAAGAATTCATTAAAGGCTGGAAATTCATTAATAATTGCCGGGAAAACAACGAAAGCTAATCCCACCCCACCAGCTACAACTTCATCTATTGCCACACCTTGTTGTGTTGCCATGAATCCTAGAATAGAGAATACTCCAATACCTGCCAATAGTTCGAATCCAGAGTT
>JAPFCO010000057.1 GCA_026169505.1 Pseudogracilibacillus sp. | reverse complement strand
ATTTCTTCCCATCACTTCGATGACATACGTTCTTTCATGTGAAGTTGCAGTATCTCTAATTTTATCAATCGCTTCGATGACAGTATTTAGCGCTGTATCAAATCCGATTGTAAAATCCATTCCTCCAATGTCATTATCGATTGTTGCCGGCACACCTATTGTCGGAAATCCATGGCGAGAAATATCCTCGGCTCCCCGTAAACTGCCATCTCCCCCAATGACCACAAGTCCGTCTATTTTATTGGATTTCAATTGTTCAATCACTCGTGCTTGGCCGTCATCTGTCATGAAGTTTTTACTTCGAGCCGAATACAAAAATGTTCCACCACGGTGAATGATATCCCCAACAGATCCTACTCCCAATGGTTCCATATTTCCATCAATCAAACCTTGGAAACCATAGTAAATACCTACAGCTTCTACGTCGTGATAGATAGCCTTTCTTACAACCGCTCGAATTGCTGCATTCATGCCAGGTGCATCACCACCGCTTGTTAATACTCCAATTCTCCTCATGTCATCACCTCAGTATATAAACGTTATATTATATCAAATTTTTATATGTAATAACCTAACCTTTTTACAATAACGAAGCTTCAATCATGTACGATAATTTGTTTTATACGTCCAATAGCATGCATTATATTTGAAACATTACATACTATAGTGCTAAAACAACGAAGAGGTTGACTTCATAGTCAACCTCAAATAAAGAGTAATCATTATTCTACTTCTGTAAATTCGCCCATTTTTGCGTATTTATTCCATCGTTGTTCTAATAGTTCCTCTTCTGATAAAGGCAATAATGAAGTTAAAGATTGTTGTAATACTTTATCAATCCTTTTTGCCTGTTCAACGACGTCTCTATGCGCACCACCAATAGGTTCTGAAATAATTTCATCAATAATAGCGAATTCCTTTAAATCAGGTGCTGTTATACGCATTGACTCAGCTGCTCGTTGGGCTTGGCCTGCATCTTTCCATAATAATGCAGCAGCGCCTTCAGGTGAGATGACGGAGTACGTTGAGTTTTCCAACATATGGATACGGTCTCCAACTCCTAGTGCAAGTGCACCACCACTTCCACCTTCCCCAATTACAATACAAATTATTGGTACTTTCAATCCGCCCATCGCTTTTAAATTATAAGCAATTGCTTCACTTTGTCCACGTTCTTCCGCTTCTCTACCAGGTTCTGCACCTTTCGTATCGATAAACGTCACGATTGGACGATTAAATTTCTCAGCTTGCTTCATATGGCGTATTGCCTTACGATACCCTTCAGGATGCGGCATTCCAAAATTTCGACGAATATTTTCTTTCGTCTTTTTACCTCTCTGGTGCCCTACAATAGTGACGGGTTGATCATGATAAAATCCGATACCTGCAACGATCGCTTCATCGTCGCCATAGTAACGATCCCCATGAAATTCAAGGAAGTCTGTAAATAAATGATCTATATAATCTAATGTTGTTGGACGCATTTGATGTCTTGCAACTTGGACACGATCCCAAGGTTTTAGATTCGAATATATATCAAGTTCCAACTTAGCAAGCTTGCGTTCTAACGTTTCAATTTCCACCGTTAAATCAATCTCACTATCTTTTGAAATGTTTTTTAATTCTTCAATTTTACCTTTTAAATTAACTACTGGTTTTTCAAACTCTAATACCTGATTCATAACGATTTACCCCCTTCAATCGACACAAATGCCGTTTCAGAAGATGGCGCATTGTCAGATGCTACTTGTTTTTGATCATGGATAGTTAAAATAGTCGACAAAACTTTTTTCATCTCATGACGATGAATGATTTGATCGATTTGTCCGTGTTTATATAAAAACTCTGCCGTTTGAAAATCATCTGGTAATTTTTCACGCGTAGTTTGTTCTATAATACGTCTTCCTGCAAATCCGATTAATGCCTGTGGTTCAGCAAAGTTATAATCACCTAGTGAGGCAAAACTTGCGGTAACTCCACCTGTAGTTGGATGGGTCATTACCGAAATCATTAATCCACCTGCGGTTGAAAATCGTTCAATTGCAATGGAAGTCTTAGACATTTGCATTAAACTTAAGACCCCTTCTTGCATGCGTGCTCCACCTGATGCCGTGAAAATAATGAATGGTATAGCTTCTTTTCTAGCATTTTCAATCGCTCTGGCGATTTTCTCACCGACTACTGAACCCATGCTACCCATTCTAAACCCAGCATCCATCACAGCGAATGCAGTTGCTTGACCATTCATTCGTCCTTTACCAGTAACAACCGCTTCATTTAAACCGGTTCGTTTCTGATCTTTTTCGATCTTTTCCAGATATTCTGGAAACTGCAAAGGATTCGAAGACAATAATTGTTTATCCCATTCGATGAATGTATCTTCATCAAACAAACTCCAAATTCTTGTCCAAGCATGCATTTGATGATGGAAATCACAATTAGGGCAGACGAACAAATTCTTTTCTACTTCTTTTCGATAATATATATGCTGACAACTTGAACATTTTGTCATTAAACCCTCAGGTACATCTTTTTTTGCTTTTTTATCAGGAATTGTCGTGTTGTTCTGGTTCCTACTGAAAATTTTCTTTAGCAAATATACCCCTCCTTCTTTAACCATACTATTCGGAGCATATAATGCAACATAATTTATGTCATGAGTTAGTATAAGTTCAATTTATTATTTTTAATAACGTTACATTATAACCTCAAACTTAACTATACTTTAATATAGTACGCATTTCTACTATTAATACTAAAAAAATATAATAAATATATTAAAGTCTTCTTGTAAGTCTGTCTTACATACGATTAATTGAAGATTTATTTTACAATGATCGTATCTTCCAGTTCACTTAATCGTCTTGTCTTCGCGGCGATTTCTTCCGGGTCAGCATCAATCCGAGCAACACCGGAATCCATTGCTGCCTTTGCAACACTTTTCGCTACAGCAGGGGCTACTCTTGGATCAAATGGTCCAGGTATAACATAGTCTTCATGTAATTCGTCTTCTTCTATTAAATGCGCTATCGCTTCTACTGCTGCCATTTTCATCCGTTCATTGATTCGTGTTGCCCTTACATCTAATGCTCCTCTGAAGATACCAGGAAAAGCTAACACATTATTTACTTGGTTCGGAAAGTCAGAACGTCCAGTACCAATAATTTTTGCACCTGCTTTTTTAGCATCAACAGGTAAAATCTCTGGATCAGGATTTGCCATAGCAAAAATAATTGGATCCTTATTCATTTTCCTTACCATATCTTCCGTTAATGCGCCACCAACAGACACTCCTATAAAGACATCCGCACCTCCGATAATTTCATCTAAACTACCAGCTAATTTTTTAGGGTTTGTTTTTTTGGCAACGAACTCTTTAACTTCATTCATCCGACGTGGTCTTCCATCATAAATAGCACCTTGAGAATCACACATAATGATTTCACCGACACCAAAGTTTTCTAACAGTTTAATAATCGCAATTCCTGCAGCGCCTGCACCGTTAGCAACAACTTTTATTTCTTTAAATGTCTTGTTTACTAATTTCAGTGCATTCATTAATCCCGCTACTGTAACTATCGCTGTTCCATGTTGATCATCGTGAAATATTGGAATACGAGTCTCTTTTTTTAGTCTTTCTTCAATAATAAAACAGTTTGGAGCTGCAATATCTTCTAAATTGACTCCACCAAATGTAGGTTCCATTAATTTAACTGTATTAACTATTTCATCAACATCTGTTGTTGCTAAACAAATAGGAAAAGAATCTACACCCGCAAATGATTTAAAGAGTACTGATTTCCCTTCCATTACCGGTAGTGCCGCTTCCGGACCAATATCCCCTAATCCTAATACAGCAGTTCCATCACTCACAACCGCAACCATATTACCCTTCATTGTATAATCATATACTTTTTGACGATCTGAATGAATCTCTTTACACGGTTCAGCTACCCCTGGAGAATATGCTAAACTTAAATCCTCCCCATTTTTTACAGGTACTTTTGATTTTATCTCTAATTTACCCCTGTTTATTTTATGCATATGTAGTGCTTCATCACGCAATTTTGACATTAATTTTCGCTCCTTCATTTCTACCACTAAACCGTATTTTTCTAATACTCAATCTTTAAATACGACATCTTAAGTTTTAGATTATTTATATTATATCAAAAGAATTTCAAATTGAAAGGCAATTTAAAAAATGTATAAACTTAATGGTATATATATTACGGTTTTAAGACAACATTTTTGACTCCAAAAAAATCATTTAACTGCTCTACTACTTCGTTACTAGATATTAAAAAGTATTTTTCTTCTAATTGATATGATTTATTTTCAATTTGATTATACATGATAATTTCCGTCGTTCCCGGATAATTAGTTGCTAACTTTTGTAAATAAATTAATGCATCTTCCACATTCATCGTTTCGATTAGACGAATAAATAGTGTTGCTTGTGCTTTTTTTTGTTCGAAATCTTCCAAATAACTTATGTCTAATTTATTAATAACAAGTTGTTTTTTATTTTGTCTGATACTTATTTTCCCTTCGACTGCAACCGTTTTGTCTTCTTCTAACCAACTGTTCACATGGCGATATATGTCTGGAAATACGACTGCTTCCATTTCACCCGTCTCATCTGTCAATGTAATAAACGCCATCGAGTCTCCCCGTTTCGTATGGATTTTCTTAAAGGTCTGAACAATACCGATTGTTTTGACGTGTTGATTATTGTTTAAATATGATGTTGCTTCCAATGTTTGATAGCCTCTCGACTTCAATATAGCACGATACTGTTTAATTGGATGACTTGAGACATACATATTCAATAATTCTTTTTCATCCGATAACTTCTGAAGCGTAGTAAAGTCTTCCATATCGACATAAGCCGGTCGCATCTGTATTTTCTTAGTAAATAAAGACCCCTGTCCATTCATCCCACCAAATAATTCTGCTCGTTCTAACGCTTGATCAATTGATTGTAATAAACTAGCGCGATTTTGGTGTATTTCATCGAATGTACCTGCTAATATAAGCGTTTCTAACGCATTACGTTTTATGCTTTGCGTACGAATACAGAAATCAAATAAATCTGTAAAAGGTCGCTCTTTTCGCGCGGCTATAATTTCTTTCACTGTTTCATAACCAATCCCCTTGATAGCTAGCAAACCAATACGAATATTACTTCCTTCCCCATGATAATAAGCAAAACTTCGATTTATCGACGGCGGCAAAATAGTGATACGTAAATCATTTGCTTCTTTTACATACATCTGCAGTTTACTCGCATTATTCGTTACAGAACTTAATAAGTGAGCGAAAAAGTAAGTAGGATAATGTGCTTTCAAATAGCTTAGTTGATAGGCAATTTTACTATATGCGACCGAATGACTTTTGTTAAAGCCATAATTGGCAAATTGTACAATCCAAGAAAATAATTGCCCTGCTACTTGTTCATCATAACCATGAGAAATACAACCAGATATAAAGGTTTGCTTTTGTTCTTCAATAAGGTCGCGATTTTTCTTACTTATTGCTCGTCGTAAAATATCTGCTTCTCCTAAAGATAAGCCAGCAAATTCATGGGCTATTTGCATGATCTGTTCTTGATAAATTAAAACACCGTATGTCGAAGCAAGAATCGGTTCCAAGTCGGGATGAATATATGACACTGGTTCTTGACCGTGTTTGCGACGAATATACGTTGGTATATGTTCCATTGGACCAGGTCTATATAACGCATTAACAGCAATAATGTCGTCAATTGAAGTCGGTTTTAGCGAAGTTAACACATTTTTCATTCCTGCTGACTCCAATTGGAAGATACCGTTTGTTTTACCTGCTTGTAATAATTGAAATGTACGCATATCATGTTCCGGTATCGTATCGACGTTAATTTCTTTACCAGTCATTCGCCGAATTGATTGTACAATACGTTCCATTAATGATAAATTACGCAATCCTAAAATATCAATTTTTAACAATCCAATTGCTTCTAATTCATTCATAGCATATTGAGTCAAATATGTATCGTGACTACCTAATGTTAATGGAACATCTTCAATGAGCGGTTCTTTGCCAATAACAATCCCCGCCGCATGTGTCGATATATGACGTGGTAAACCTTCTAAAGTAATTGCAATCGAGAATAATTGACGTAGATTCTTTGATTGTTTAATATATGTTTGAAATTCTTCTGATTGTTTAATATAGGTTAGTAGCGTTTCATTTCCTTGTGCAGGAATGTGCTTTAAAATATATGCTTGATCACGATGATCTATTTCCATCGTTTTCATTAATTCACGTAATAAAGACCTTGCTAGAAACGTTCCAAAAGTGACGATTTGAGCAACATGTTCTTGTCCATACTTCGAGCGCACGTATTCAATCACTTCATCACGCCGACTATCTGAAAAGTCAATATCAATATCAGGCATTGTCACACGTTCAGGGTTTAAAAATCGCTCAAATAATAATTGATGTTCTAAAGGGTCTACATTTGTAATACCAAGTAAATAGGCAACGATTGAGCCTGCAGCTGAACCACGCCCAGGACCAACAGCAATTTGTTCATTTTTTGCAAATTGCACAAAATCTGCCACAATTAAGAAATAATCACTAAAATTTAATTGTTGAATAATCTGCAACTCATAATCTAACCGCTTCTTTGCATCCTTGATCGAGGCCTCGCTATATTTATCCGCTAATTGCTCGAGACATAGACGACGTAAATACGCAGGTGACAATTCTGATGTTGGTACAGGAAAGGCGGGTAATCGTTGTTGATTAAAAGAAAATACTACATCACACTTCTGTACAATTTCTTCTGTTGTCACTAAAAGTTCTGGCCAATCTACGAATATATTGGTCATCTCCCGTTGTGAACGTAAGTGACGACCTAACATCATATCTTGTTTTATTCCACTATCCCATTTTTTATTTTGTTGGATTGCTTGTAAACAATCGT
>JAPFCO010000114.1 GCA_026169505.1 Pseudogracilibacillus sp. | reverse complement strand
TTTTTGACAGTATTCAACACCCTTACGCCCGATTCCGACTACCGTAAATTGTTCCGGTGAAGTATGTCGCTCTTGAATTGTTTCACGCAATTTTCGTATCGCATTACTATTATAAGCACCAGCAAGACCACCATCAGCAGTCACAAGGATATAACCTGTTCGCTTCACTTCACGGCGCTCTAACATTGGATGTGTTACATCCGTATTATTACTTGCAATGTTCCCGATCACTTCTTGAATTTTATTACTGTACGAATAATAACGTTTTGCGTTTTCCTCCGCACGAGTTAATTTAGAAGCTGACACCATTTCCATTGCTTTTGTTATTTGTCTTGTATTCGTTGTCGATGTAATCCGATCTTGAATATCTTTAAGTGATGCCAAGCCTTTCACCACCCTTCTAAAACAGAAGTGTTTTTTACGATCCATTTACTCGCATCAAAATCTGTTTCATCATTATTTTATCATTCATGTCCGACGTTATTGACTTTATGATCAATAACGTCAGCTCTTAATCATTACTCTTGATTTGTTGGTAAAAATGTTTTTTTGAATGAAGCAATTGCGTTATCCATATCAGTTGCTTCAGCAAGTTGACCTGTTTCACGAATTGTGTCAAGTACGTCTTTTGCATTGCTATCCATCCAAATATGGAATTCATCTTCAAAACGCACGATATCATCTACTACGATATCGTCTAAGAATCCACGTGTTAATGCATATAAAATCATTACTTGCTTCTCAACAACTAATGGTTTGTGTAATCCTTGCTTCAATACTTCCACCGTACGTTCTCCACGGTTTAGTTTTGCTTGTGTTGTTTCATCAAGGTCTGAACCGAATTGCGCAAATGATTCCAATTCACGGAATGCTGCAAGGTCTAAACGCAATGTACCAGCAACTTTTTTCATTGCTTTAATTTGCGCGTCCCCTCCAACACGTGACACCGATAAACCTGGGTTAATCGCTGGACGTACTCCGGAGAAGAACAGATCACTTTGCAAGAAAATTTGTCCGTCTGTAATTGAAATTACGTTGGTTGGAATATAAGCCGCGATATCTCCAGCTTGTGTTTCAACGAATGGTAATGCCGTTAATGAACCGCCACCTAATTCGTCATTTAATTTTGCTGCACGCTCTAATAGACGTGAGTGTAAGTAGAATACGTCACCTGGGAAAGCCTCACGACCTGGTGGACGACGTAATAATAGTGATAATTCACGGTAAGCTACAGCTTGTTTTGATAAGTCATCATATACAATAAGCACGTGCTTGCCGTTGTACATAAACTCTTCACCCATTGCTACTCCAGCATATGGAGCTAGGTAAAGTAGTGGTGCTGGATCAGAAGCTCCAGCTGAAACAACGATCGTATAATCTAAAGCACCGTAACGACGGAATGTTTCTACCGTTCCACGTACTGTTGATTCTTTTTGACCGATTGCAACATAAATACAGATCATATCTTGATCTGATTGATTTAAAATAGTGTCAATCGCTACTGTCGTTTTACCAGTTTGACGGTCACCGATAATAAGCTCACGTTGTCCTCTTCCGATTGGTACAAGGGCATCGATCGCTTTAATTCCAGTTTGAAGTGGTTCAAAAACAGATTTACGGGCCATAACACCTGGCGCCTCTGCTTCAATTGGACGAGTTTTTGATGTTTCCATAGGTCCTTGACCATCAATTGGCTGTCCTAATGGGTTTACAACACGTCCGATTAATTCCTCTCCAACCGGCACTTGCATGATTCTACCTGTACGACGAACTTCATCGCCTTCTTTTATTTCTGTATATGGGCCTAAGATTACGATCCCTACGTTACTTTCTTCTAAGTTTTGTGCTAATCCTACAACACCATTTGAAAATTCGACTAACTCACCAGCCATACAATTATCAAGACCATGGGCACGTGCAATTCCGTCACCCACTTCAATAACTGTTCCAACATCGCTAACTTCAATATCGGAGTCGAAATTTTCAATTTGCTGCTTAATCAGTGTACTGATCTCTTCAGCAGTAATGCTCATACCATGTCACCCCTATCTTTAAATAGATTCGGATACAATATTATGTTTGATTCGATTTAATTTATTATGAAGCGAACCATCGTAAATTGTATTGCCGACCCTTATTTTCACTCCACCTAATAATGATGGATCAATTTTATTTACAATCGAAATTTCCTTTTTGTTAAAACGTTTTTTGAAAGAAGCTTCTAATTGAACTTTCTCATCATCTGTCAATGCACGAGTAGAGTAAACAGTAGCGACTGCCACTCCATTCGCTTCATTGTGTAAGTGAATAAATTCATCGACAATAGCAGGTACGTTATTAATACGATGACGTTCTACTAAAAGTTTTAATGTATTCACTACCATTTTGTCAAAGCTTTCAAAAGATACATCAATTAACTGCAATTTTTTTTCATTCGTAACACGCGGATGATTTAAAAAATCACTAATTTTTTCATCCTTTTGAAATACTTCTTTAACAATTTGTAATTCAGCAATTAGCTTTTCTTCGATCCCTTTATCAGTAGCAAGTTGGAAAAGTCCATCTCCATATCGTTTAGCAACTATCGCCTCACTCATTGCTATCTCCTACTTCTTTAATGTATTCTTCGATCAATTTGTCTTGATCTTGTGCGCTAATTTCTTTTTCGATTACTTTACTAGCAATTAGCACGGATAAAGAAGCAACTTTATCTTGTAGTGCTTGCAATGCTTTGTCTTTTTCGTTTTGAATTTCTTCTTGTGCAGAAAGCTTGATGCGATCTGCCTCTTTTCTTGCAGATGCTATAATATCTTGCTCTTGTTTTACACCAGCTGATTTAGCATCTTCAATAATTTTTTGTGCTTCTTGTTTTGTTTGTGTTAATTGTGCAACAGCCTCTTGTGATGCCTTTTCTGCGTCAACCCGACTCTTTTCTGCTGCATCTATTTCATTTGCTACATGTTCTTCTCGCTTTTGCATCATGTTCATTACTGGTCCCCAAGCAAATTTGCTGACAAAGTAAACGAGCAAAATAAAGAAGAATAGCATAATAACCATATCGATTAAATGGAATCCACCTAGCACACAATTCACTCCTTTCGGAAAAATACCGAATTTTTTACATAAACGATGGCGAAGATTCTACAAAATACTTCGCCTAAACTTTGTTCGTATAATTAGTTACCCATAACCATTAATGCAATAACTACTCCAATGATTGGAAGTGCCTCAACTAAACCAATACCGATGAACATAATTGTTTGTAACTGTCCACGTAATTCTGGCTGACGAGCAACACCTTCAACTGTTTTACTAACGATCATACCGTTACCGATACCTGCACCTAGTGCACCTAAACCTACTGCGATTGCCGCTGCTAAAGAACCCATAATAAATTTCCTCCTCAAAATATATATAAATTATTTTATAATTTCCAGATTTATTTTACTAAAGCTGGTTAATTAAAGATCATCAATTTGTTACGCTTCCTCAACATTTACCTTATGTGCGATGTACACCATAGATAGCATTGTAAAGATAAACGCTTGAATTCCTCCAATAAACACACTGAATCCTTGCCATGCTAAGAAAGGAATTGCTCCTCCTATAAAACCTAAAACACCTGAAGATGTAAGTGTTACAAGTAATGCTAATAACACTCCTCCAGCAAACATATTACCAAATAGACGTAAGCCTAGTGTTAATGTGTTCGCAAACTCCTCAATGATCTTAATCGGAAATAAAAACCACATGGGAGTGAAATAACTTTTGAAATAATGTCCCCCACCACGTAATTTTATCCCATAATAATGGGCTAATACGATAACCATTGTTGAGAGTGTTAACGTTATACCTGGATCAGCTGTCGGTGAAGTCCACCAAACCTCTCCATTATAAACACCTGTCGTCATTACTCCAAGGAGATTTCCTATTAAAATAAATAAAAATAATGTAATTGCTAATGGTAGAAATTGCTTTCCTGTTTTCCAGTCCATCGTATCGTTAATAATTCCTTTAACGAAATCTAGAATCCATTCCATTACATTTTGTGCACCTGTTGGTTTCATTTGCAATTTTCTTGCACCTAAAACGGACAGGATAAAAACGATTGCCGAAGTAACAATTATCATTAATACATTCGATAAGTTCACGGACAACCACGGAATACCGAATACATTTTCAATAATTGGTGCTCCATATTCCATCATCTCACCCCTCTTTCAAAAATTATTTCCTATTGAACCAAATATAATCTAGCATAATGACAGGATATACCGCCATTAGTCCAATAATAAAACTAACAATACTCCAATCATACTGAATTACTAATAATGTTCCAAGTGCTGCTGAAGCTAATCTCGATATTGTACCTACGCCTTTACGTTTTCCAGTAACAGCTGCTTCTTCACCTTGCATATTAGCTTTTCGTTGTAGGAGCCATAAATTATAGAAGCCAATTACTAGACCAATTAATAAGCCTAAAATAAATTGCTTCTCGGGCAAAACTACTGCTAGTACAGCCGTCAATCCAATGAATACATACATCCATTTTCTTTGCCTACTAGCCATGATTCGATATTCTGACATAGTATGTCCTCTTTCGTCTGCTTACATTTTTTACTAAAACAGGCAAACAAATATAGAGCCATTTCTTATGTAATTCCTTTTGCTATTACTGCAAATAAGGCATAAAACCATTAGTTTACATGAAATGATCCCACACGTATGAATTTTACAATAGGCTTAGTCTGTTGTCAATTTAAAGAAAGTGTGTTTTCGACTATTTCCGCCCTGAAATTTGTCATTATTGCATGTTATATACCTAAACAGTAGAGAAAAATCAATTCGTGACAAAATTATGAACAATTCATGACGTGCAAATGGCATTTATACCCATGTCATTTCTACTTAAAATATCTTTTTTTTACAATTGACTCTGCAATTTCACTCCAAATAAATTGTCGTATCGTAATGTTCTATTTTACCATTTTCAAGTTCAACGACAATCAGTCCGTAAAATTCACCCGCAAACTCAACATCCTCTTTAGCGATTTTACCTTTATTCATACCTATTTCTAAATCCGTTAATTGCAACAAGTCCCCCTTATATAGTAGTGAACTTAACTCGTACAGTTTTATTTGTACGGAGTTTACTTGCTCGGGAATGTATAATTGATAATCGTATGTTTTTGGATCAAAGCGATTCATGTCAAAACTAAAACCCATCACCTTTTTATAATTGGCTGTTTCATTTACAACTAGATAAGGAAGATTCACTTCCGCTTCATCCGACACTAACGTAAGCCATCCTTGAAAAATCCCTTCATTTAATAGTATGGAATTTGTTTTAAGTTTTACTGAAACTTCTTCCCGCGAATTTGGTGCAACAGTAAATTCGCGGGGGAGCTCCCATGAAAAACCCGCTTCCTTTTTTGGAGAATTAAAATGAAACTGCTTTTCCTCGGAGGACAAGTTCTCTACTGTTATCGTTTGATTCCGTTCGTTAATATGACGTCCTACTTTTCCAAATGTTAATGGTGCTCCATGAACAATGGTATCAGCATGAATTGCTGCTGATAATCGTATCAGTCCAGACCCTTGTTCTACAGGAGATACAGGTGTTCCGTCTGACGCTTCCATTTGTTGTGCTGTCGTTTTTAATGCATTAAAAATTTGTTCGTTCGTCCAAGTAGGCTGTGCTTCTTTCATTACAGCAACAGCCCCTGCGACATGCGGAGCTGCCATGCTCGTTCCATTTAACATATCATATCCTTCTGGAACAGTACTTACAATATTCACACCTGGGGCGATAATGTCCGGCTTCAGTTGCCAAGCGACCGTTACAGGTCCACGCGAACTGAACGATGCGATTCCTGCATGCTTCGTCTCATATTTTGTTTCAGCGTACAATGTTTTCTCTGACAGATGTCGTTTCAACCAACGCCCATCCTTTAGCGATAAGCTTGCAACTGGAATGTCGATAGTAGCTTCCATTAATTCCATTAGCCACTCGCCTTCCGTTCCTTTCTCCTCATATACTAAAACAGCAACTGCATCTTCTTCCTGTAAACTTATTATATCTTCAACGACCGTAGTTTCATCCACTTCTAATAAAGCCATTTTCCCACGTACATCTTCTTTGTTTATCGTCACTTCATAATCACGTTCAAGTTCCCATGGTGCTGTAAAAGGATAAGTTTGCAAGGTCACTTTTTTCGCTTCACTTCCAATATATAAGGATGGCACGTTCGATTCTGCTTCATATGCTCCAACTGATAAAGCATGTTTTGATGTTGCCGGCGCACCAACTGTCCAATGTTCGGGACCGTCATTTCCATTTGCAACTACAACGGCCATCCCCAGTTTTGACGCTTCATTTACTGCTTTACTTGTCGGATAATCCGGCCCGTTGATCGTATTACCTAAAGATAAATTCATGACATCGACCCCATCACGAACCGCTTCTTCCATTGCTGCCATCACTTGAATTGTTGTGCCCATCCCACCAGGACCTAATGCACGATAGGCATAGATTTCTGCATCTGGGGCAACCCCCTGCATTTGCCCATCTGCCGCAATAATGCCTGCTACATGCGTTCCGTGTAATGTTGGTAAGTCTTCTTTCGTTTCCATTGGATCATCATCAAGATCGACAACATCGAACCCGCCCATAAAATTCTTACGTAAATCCGGATGTTCATAATCAATTCCTGTATCGATTACTCCCACCTTGATGCCTTTTCCCGTAAATTTAGTATCATTGATTTCGGCAGGCAACACGGCATGTAGATCAGATACTGGGGTAGATTCTGTTGTTGGATCTGGTGGGTTTACAGCCAATGCCGTATATGTCTGTACAGGATAACTTGCTATAATAAAATCTAATTGCACTACTTTTTTAATCGCATCTTGACTTCCCTTTACTGCAATCCCATGAAATAATAAATCATACGTTGCGACTACCTCTACATTAGGTAGATTCTTTTCTATGTATGCTGCGTGCTCTTTTGCTTCTTCATCCACTTCTAAAATAAGTGATAGGTCCTCCCCTTCAGCTTGTTCACCAAAGTGCATGAATACAAAACTCAATAACAATAGATAGATCAACCGCATTTCCCCACTCCTTTTTAGTTAGTTTCCACTAAAAAAAGGAAGCTATTCGCATTAAAAAACCTCTCATCCATATGAGAGGTTCCATCTTTATATTATTTAGTCAATTTCATCATACGATTTTATTGTTCCCAACTACAGATTACAGCGGCGTAGCTAGTTTAGTTTAGGAAATGATGAAATTAATTCTATTGTTAGTTTATTAATTGGTCATCTTCATCAATATCTACTTCATGTACTCCTTGCGTGTCATTATAATAATACGCTGCACCAAGTCCACCTTCACTGATCATTGATTTCTTAGCCATTTCTACTTTCTTTGATTCTTCTTGTGGATCTGCTAAGCTTTGATCATTGAAATAATGGGCTTCCACAGCCATACCACCTTCACTAATCATCTTGGAAATACGAGTCTCTAAGTCATCGCGTCTACGTTTATACTCTTCAGAACTTACGACCATCAATTATCTCCTCCTTTAAAGCTTGTTCACTCTATACATACCCTTTATTCATTTTTTAAAACATTTTGAACCAATTTTTAGCCTTGTTCATTAGAATATTTATTAGCTTATTCATCTTAAAAAGTTAAATGCTTTAAAACCAAAATTATAAGCTATTCGCATCCCCTTTTGTACAGAGAAAATGACGTTCCACCATCATTTCAAATTTACGCCATTCTGATTACTTTGAAATGCGCATTGTTCATAATTAGTGTTTTTTCAACATCAAGTGGAAGGGAGCGATTAGCTTCCGGGCCCCTCACAACCGTACGTACATATCCAGACACGGAGATTCAATTTTATACTAAACATGTACTTTCTTATAATGTTATTCATAGGATAATAGGCCAAATCCAACCAGCCTTCTATTCGTTATCGTTTTGGTAAAAACTCATGAATCAGCCATGCGAGTAGTTCCCTTGCTTTTATGACTGTTTCTATATGCTGTGTATCTATCCATTCCTAACTTAATCGAATTCTTACATCGGTTCTCGGCTATTTTCTGTTTCTTCCATATAGACATCCGCATGCGAAGCCTTGGAAGCCTTGGAAGCCTTGTGTGAGCATCTATTATTCTTAACAGAGTTTTCATATATCCGATTTTGAATTAGTTAACCCATCCTTGAATCAATTAATTTGATTCGTTCAACTTGATATTTCTTATCGACACCCCAGTTCTTTCTAGTTAATTGTTTCAGTTTACACTTGAAGTTTTCGATTTGTATTTTGTATGTTTTTGACCAGCTATAAAAGATCCTATAATATTCCGTGACAGATTTGCTGTATAACAGTGAACTATTTGATTAGATTTTTATAAAAAATACTTTTTAATTCTTTGATTCAACTGTCCTGTAAACTTTAAACCCACTCTTTTACATATATACTTTGAAATTATGTCTGTGTATTAAAACAGATTAGATGTAGCGTAACTATTTTAGCTTTACACGAACTGGCATAAAAATTGCAATATCATTATATAAGCATGGTAATAGATTGAAACAAGCAGAATGTGAATAAAGGTAGTTAATAACGAGGTTTGGCAAAGGGGCTACCTTTCCGGGTGGTTGTATTGATATGGCTTTAAAATCATTCCAAACTCAAGTGTGCATAATACTTTTTAATGTTCCGCTTCGAGATATCAGTCCCATTATGGGATATCTTATCTTTTCCTTACATTAATTGAGCTATCATGCAATTCACAAATAATATAATGGAACAATGTAGCCATCCAGATTCTTAAATTGAGACAAAGTGAATAGTGAAAGTCTATTATTATACAGGTTTATCGGTTGGCATGATAATTGCATTGTATTTTAGCCAGACATGGAAGGGGGCTCACCTTACTGAATAAGAATGAAGTAATGAGATTACAAGAAGAGGTTAAGCAATTGTCTTAATAAAAATCTAGGAGGTTAATTATGAGAAAATTCCCAAAACTAAATGTAAGCGTATCCATTATTTTAATTCTTAGTATTCTTTTAGCCGCTTGTGGCGGAGAGGGCGAATCTTCGTCAGGCAACGATGGAGATTCAGGTGACGAGGACGGGTACAAAGTTGGGATATTATTTGCACTAAGTGGATCTAATGCGCTTCCAGAGGAGCCGATGCATAACGCAGCATTATTAGCAATAGAGGAAATTAACGAGGATGGTGGAGTACTTGGTAAACCACTTATTCCAATTGTAGAAGATAGTGAATCAAACCCGGCCGGAGCGGCGGAAATTGCTAAAAAGGTTATTCAACAGGATGGCGTTATTGCAAATATAGGAGCATACACATCATCAGATAGACAAGCAATATTACCAGTAGTAGAACAAGAAAACAATATTTTAATGTATCCTACATTAGGTGAAGGCGAGGAATATTCCGAAAATATAATTTACGTAGGTTCAGTACCTAACCAACAGTTAGAACACCTTCCAGAATGGCTAATAGAAAATTACGGTAAAAAGATTTATTTAGTAGGTAATGACTATATTTGGCCAGTACAATCAAACAACCAGTTTAAAATCCTTTGGGAAATGGCTGGTGGGGAAGTAGTTGGTGAGGAATATGTTCCTATGGGGCATGGAGAATTCTCATCGGTCATATCTAATATTCGTGAAGCGGAGCCAGATCTAATTATGGCTACAACAGTTGGTGACAGTACGCCGTCTTTATATTCCCAACATCATGATGCAGGCTTCGATTCCGCTGATATGCCAATTGTAGGTTTAACTACATTGGAACAAGAATATGCAGCAATGGGACCAGAAGTTGCCGAAGGACACATTTCATCGTTTAGCTATTTCATGTCGCTAGATAACCCTGCAAACAATCAGTTTGTGGATGCTTACAAAGCTAAATATGGCGAGGATGAATTAACATCTGGAATGCAGCATAACACATACAGTTCTGTATATATGTTAGCCGCGGCTATGGAAAAGGCTGGTGAAGGCTTTACAACTGACGATTTATTAGAAGCATTTAAAGAGATTGAATACGATTCACCTGAAGGAATTATCAAGATTGATGAGGAAAATAATTATACCTGGTTACACTCTAGAATTGGTAAAGTAGATAGTGAGGGACAAATCCAAGTTGTTTTTGAAAAAGAAGGAACATCTAGACCAGAACCATGGTCAGAGTTAATATTCCCGGACCACGATAAACCATGGAAACAATAATTCATAATAATTAAAGAGATGTTCAAGAGGGTATAATCATCCCATATTCAGCCTCAACTGCTTGACCAAGATTCTTTTGTAAAAAGATTAGTCGGGGCTGAAGGGACATCAATAATAAAGGGGGAAACAAGTGTGGGTTTAGGAATTGGACAGGAAGTACTAAACGGTTTAAGTATTGCGGGAGTATTGGTCCTCGCTGCCCTTGGCCTAGGAATAACTTTCGGTGTTATGAAAGTTATCAATATGGCGCATGGCGAGTTGATTATGATCGGTGCCTATGCAATGTATGTTACAACAAGCATCCTCGGACTTCCGTTTTATCTGGGAATGATAGCTGCATTCATTGTAACCGCCGTCATAGGATATGTTATTGAATTGTTAGTAATTAAAAAATTGTATGGCCGATCGCTAGAAACACTATTAGCAACATTCGGGCTCTCAATCATGCTACAGCAAATAATTAGAATGATCTTTACTGCTAAGGCTAAGCCTGTCGAAAATCCTATGTCAGGAACAATTGATATTGGTGGCGCCATTCTACCTAATTTCAGACTTTTTATTATCATTATTGCAATTGTTGTAATAATTATCACTGTTTTAATGTTATATAAAACAAAATTTGGTGTTCAATTACGTACAGTTTCACAGAATCGTGAAATGAGTGAAGTTTTAGGAATAAACACTTCAAGGATTGATTCACTTACATTTGCATATGGTAGTGGATTGGCTGGTGTTGCGGGAGCGATGCTTGCATCTATTCGAACGGTTTCTCCGACAATGGGTTTTGACTTTTTAATTGATTCATTTATGGTTGTAGTTCTTGGTGGAGTTGGCTCGATAGCAGGCACAATCATCGGAGCATTCGTTATCGGTGAGGCAAACTCTCTATTAACATTGTTCTCAACCGAAACAGGAGCAAAAGTACTTGTTTTTCTCCTAATAATTATAATTATTCGCTTTAGACCTCAAGGGCTATTCGGAAAGGAGATGAGATAAGTTGCCTTTATTTAGAAAATTAGGTTTTGAAGGTTCCACAGGTATAATTATCTTAGCCTTTTTAGCAATTTTCCCATTATTCGCACCTGTATTTAGAGTGGAGTTAATGGGTAAATTTGTTGTTTTCATTATATTGGCAATAGCACTAGACCTAGTTTGGGGATATGCGGGATTATTAAGTCTAGGGCATGCCGTTTTCTTTGGAGTTGGTGGGTATATATTAGCTATCTCTTATTTGATTCAAGATGGTCCACCACAATTCATGACTAGATTTGGTTTTACGGATATTCCATTAGTACTCCAGCCACTGATTAATATTCCAACCGCCTTTACACTAGGGCTAGTTGTCCCTGCTATACTTGCAGCGATAATAGGTTATTTTATCTTTAAAAGTAAAGTAAGTGGTGTGTATTTTGCGATTATCTCGATTGCATTAGCAACTGTAATGACAATGTTAGTTATCAATCTACAAGCATACACTGGCGGTGAAAATGGATTGATGGGATTACCAAGATTCCCAATCTTTGGTGAACCACTTTCATTAAATGCGTATTATTATTTAGTATTGGTTATTACAGTTTTAGTTTATCTCTTTGCACGCTGGCTCATGCATTCTTATTTCGGAAAAGTTATTAGGGCTACGAGGGAAAATGAAGATAGAACAAGTTTCTTAAGTTACAACCCTGCAAGCTTTAAAATCGTAGTCTATGTCATCTCCGGGTTTCTTGCTGGATTATCGGGAATGCTATACATTCCAATTAATGGTATAATTTCCCCCTATGAAATTGGAGTCGGTTTATCTACGCTAGTAGTTATCTGGTTAGCAATTGGAGGAAGAGGAACATTAATGGGTGCAGTAGTAGGAGTGCTTATAATCAACTGGGCTGGTACATTTTTATCTGAATCCTTCCCAGAATTCTGGCAGTTGTTCCTAGGATTAATTTTAGTGTTAGTCGTTATGTTCTTGCCTGATGGAATCTTCGGAAGCATTCAAAATAAACTAAGAAAGCGAGCAGTTTTACGAGGTGGCGATGGTACTGATATAAATGCTGTCTCTTATAAGCAGGAACAAGTTTTAGTGAATGAAGACTTAAAGAAAGACGCTAATGTATAAATAATGGGGGTGAAGGACCTTGGCTGAAACTATATTGGAAACAAAAGAGTTAACAGTAGACTTTAATGGATTTAAAGCGATGACAGATTTAGACTTTTCCCTTAAAAAAGGGGAACTACGGGTCATTCTTGGTCCAAACGGAGCGGGGAAAACAACTTTTATGGATTTGATTACCGGTAAAACAAAACCAACTAAAGGTTCTGTGTTTTTTAAAGGGGAAGATATTACTGGAAAACATCCCCACGAAATTGCTTTATTGGGGGTGGGGAGGAAATTCCAGGGACCAAATATATTTGATAATATGACAGTACTAGAAAATATTGAGGTTTCTGTAAAAGGTTCTAATAAAATCATCCAATCCCTGTTTCATCGAAAGAGTAAAGAAGATAAAGAAGCAATTGATAATATCCTTACACAAATTGGCTTAATTGATAAAAAGCAATATCCTGCAAATATATTATCACACGGGGAGAAACAGTGGCTTGAAATAGGAATGCTTCTTGCCCTAGACCCTGAGCTAATCATTTTAGATGAACCAACTACAGGAATGACAGCAGATGAAACATATAAAACAGGCGAAATGGTACAACAAATGTTAGGTGATCGTACTATTCTTGTCGTAGAGCACGATATGGAGTTTGTACGTCAAATTGCGAAAACAGTAACTGTTCTACATCAAGGAAGGTTTTTAGCAGAAGGAAGTCTTAACGAAATTGAAAATAACCCAAGAGTTCAGGAAGTGTATTTAAAGGAGGAAAATATGGATGCTTAATTTACAAGTAGTCGATGTCTCTTATGGAAAAAGTCGCACGATTACTGAGGTTTCAATGAACGTAAATAGAGCTGATAAAGTATGTTTAATGGGAAGAAATGGTGTTGGCAAAACGACACTATTAAAGAGTATTGCTGGAGTTTTGCCACTAGATAAAGGTAAGATTGAGTTTGAGAACAAAGATATTACAACAGATAAAGCTTTCCGAAGGTCTAGAGCTGGCTTAGCTTATGTTCCACAAGGTAGGGAAATAATTTCAGATCTAACTGTTTTGGAAAATATCGAACTTGGCTGTTTGGCACACTATCCTAATGAAAAAGCTGCACTTACTGAAGAGGTTTTGACTTATTTTCCAGCATTAAAAGAACACCTAAGTAGAAAAGGTGGATTTTTATCTGGTGGACAACAACAACAATTAGCTATTGCAAGGGCGCTTATGTCAAAGCCTAAAGTTTTGTTTTTAGATGAGCCTTCAGAAGGTATTCAGCCTAACGTAGTAGCCGAGATTGCGAATATTTTAAACCTTATTCATAAACAAAAAGGTTTATCCATATTTATAGTTGAACAAAACCTTAGCTTCGCATTTGATATCGCTGACCGTTACTATGTAATGGAAAAAGGGCAAATCGTAAAAGAAGGAAACTTCAAAGACACTTCCCACGAAGAGCTTAAAATGTATATTACAATCTAAATTACAACACACACACAGATTCTAATAGAATTTGTGTGTTTTTATTAGCAGCAATAAGTCCGTTCTAGATATTATGCCTTTTTGTAAAAATAACAATTTGCATTTTACCGCGCTAGGCTTTTCATTTAATCAACATGTCTTATAGTAGACCTTCTGGGAATCAGGACGCTTTACCGCCTTAACTTATCATATTAGAAATCGCTTTTTTCGTTTTAGTTCTATATTATGTTCCATTGGATTAATCATTATATCCACCATCTTTTTTGATTAAGCCTTTTTAATACATATAACCATTACTATAAATATACTTCAATTTTCATTTTTTCTTAAAATCCCACCACTCTACATACGGAATTAAAAGCTGTCTGTGTTCCTCTTTGAGGGGAAAGCTCTACCTCTAATATATTTCTAAAGCATCTATTATACGTTCACAATCCGCTACGTCAACATCTGATTGTTCCTATACTAGGGTTTTTACAACAAAAAAAACGCCGTGATAATCACAACGTTTTTCCCATGACACTTAATTTGACTTTTTCACTAATAGTTCCTCGCGGATTTCTTTTGCTGCTTCGACCATTACTTGTAATGCGTTTACTGTTTCTTTTTCTTTACGTGTTTTCAGTCCGCAGTCAGGGTTTACCCAGAACTGCTTCGATGGAATCGATTGTAATGCACGCTGGATATTTTGTTTTAATTCATCGACAGATGGAATTCTCGGGCTATGGATGTCATATACACCTAGACCAATTTCTTTCGTGTACGTATTATCTTCAAATGTCGATACTAATTCACCATGACTTCTGGATGTTTCAATCGAAATAACATCTGCATCTAATGCATCAATACAATCAAAAATATCTTCGAAGTTCGAATAGCACATATGTGTATGAATTTGTGTGTCATTGGCTGCTGTTGCTGTCGCTAAACGAAATGCATAAGCAGCAGCTTCTAAATACGCATCCCATTTGGCCTGATCTAGTGGTAAGCCTTCTCGTAATGCTGGTTCATCCACTTGGATTATTTTAATGTCATTTTCTTCTAATGCATTAATTTCCTTCTGTAAGGCCAGCCCAATTTGTTTCATAATGTCATATCGTGGTGTCGTATCATGAACGAATGACCAATTTAGAATCGTTACTGGTCCTGTCAACATTCCTTTGACAAAACGGTCCGTTAATGACTGTGCATACACACTTTCTTTTACTGTAATTGGCTGATCCCAAGATACATCACCGAAAATTAGTGGTGGTTTCACACAACGTGAACCGTAAGACTGCACCCAGCCGTATTCTGTTACACTGAACCCGTTGAATTTTTCACCAAAATACTCAACCATATCATTACGCTCAAACTCCCCGTGCACAAGAACATCAATATCTAACTCTTCTTGAATCTCAATCCAGCGACTAATATTGTCCTTTACAAATTGTTCGTATTTTGCATCAGTAATTTCACCTTTACGCCATTTCGTTCTCGTACCACGCACTTCTGGTGTTTGTGGCAAGCTACCAATCGTTGTTGTTGGTAATAATGGTAAGTTCAAGCGCTCATCTTGTAAGGCAATTCGCTCTGCAAATGGTGCTCCACGCTTAGCATCTGCTTCTGTCAATTCACTTACAGCTGTTCGCACGTCATCATTTGAGCGGTATGTTGCTTGTAATTGGCTTAATGCTTCGTTTACTTCGTCAATTTCCGCTTCAATTGCTTTACGCCCTGTCTGTAAGCCTTTCGTTAATGTAACTATTTCAGTTAATTTTTCATCTGCAAAAGATAGACCACCTAAAATGACTGGATCAATTTTTTGTTCTAACGTTTTTGTGACAGGAACATGTAGTAACGAGGAAGATGGCTGGACAATCAGTTGATCTTCGCTTACGAATTGTTTGATCGTTTCTAATGTTGTTAGCTTTTCATCGATGTTCGCACGCCATACATTACGCCCATCAACAATTCCTGCTGCTAATACTTTATCTTTTGGAAAGCCATATGTGTTTAATAATGCTAATGAATCGCCATGAACAAAGTCTAGCCCAATTGCTTTAACTGGTAATTGTGTGATTCGCTCATAGTGGAATACTTTTTCAAAATAGGTTTGGAAAATAATTTGGATACCTGGTACTTCCTCTGCAAAGGTACGATACACTTTCTCTGCTGCCGCAATTACTTCTTCTCCCACATTTGTCGAGAAAATTGGCTCATCAATTTGTACCCATGTCGCTCCTGCTTCTTGCAACTCTTGTAAAATTTGCACATATAATGGTAGGAATGTATCTACTAATCCCGCAAACTCACTTGCTTCATATCCTTTCGATAATTGTAAATAAGTGATTGGACCTAATATAACTGGCTTCCCATCAATACCTAAAGTCTCTTTTGCTTCTTTGTAATATGTTAATGCACGGTTATCAACTAATTTCGGTGACGCGTCATTTAATTCTGGAACAATATAATGATAGTTTGTGTTAAACCATTTAGTCATTTCTGATGCAATTGCTTCATCTAACCCACGAGCAATTGAAAAATACGTATTCACATCCACTTTACCACCGTTATAATCATAACGATCAGGAACAACTCCAAATGTTGCTGAAGTGTCTAATACATGGTCATATAAAGAAAAATCACCGACAGGAATTAAATCAATTCCTTGCTCCTGTTGTTTTTTCAAGTTATTCAAACGAATAGCGTCTGTTTTTTCAATTAATTCAGATTGCGTTATTTCCCCATTCCAAAATCCTTCTAATGCACGTTTCCACTCACGGTGCTCCCCAATTCTTGGATAACCTAAATTCGAACTTTTAATATTTGACATGTGTATTCCTCCATTTTGATTTATACTTTTTTATGATATGTGCAAGATGTGCACGTGAACCTTAGTGTAATAATGTTTCAGAATTGATATGTTCTAACGGCTTACCTGTTTTCTCATGAATATATTCCACTAATTCAACGACGATATCATAACGCATGAAAGGTGTAATTAAATAAACGCCGTTAAAATGCTCTAAAGCTGTATCGATCAGTTCTTTCGAAATGGCGATACTTTCTTTCGTTGATTGCTGACGATCTACGCCCGCTGCCTTCATCCGTTCACGGACTTCATCGGTCAACTTAATACCTGGCACCTCATTATGCAAAAATTCTGCATTTTTAGTTGATGTTAATGGCATAATGCCAATAAAGATCGGTACATCAAGATGTGCTGTCACCTCTTTTAATTCTCTTATTTTCTCTTTACTATAAATTGGCTGGGTTAAAATATAATCGGAACCACTAGCAATCTTCTTTTCCAGTCTTTGTACGGCTCTTTCAACATTCGCCACATTCGGGTTGAACGCACCTGCAACACTAAAGGCAGTTTTTGCTCGTAATGATTGACCTGAGAACGATAACCCATGATTACCCTTTTTTATTAATTCAATTAATTTAAAGGAATTAACATCAAAAACTGACGTTGCTCCAGGGAAGTCACCAATCTTCGTTGGGTCACCCGTTATCGCTAAAATTTCGGTAATTCCTAATGTGTGTAGTCCCATTAAATGCGCTTGTAAACCGATTAAATTCCGGTCTCGACATGTTAAATGAACTAATGGTTTGATGCCTAAATTTTGTAAGATAGTCGCAACCGCAACATTACTTATTCTCGGTGTCGCAAGTGAGTTATCTGCCAATGTAATCGCATCTACCCCTGCTTTTTTTAATGCCTTTGCCCCTTCTATATATTCCGTCATATCCAAATGCTTTGGTGCATCCAATTCTACAATAATCGTATGACGTTCTTTTGCGATTTCAGGTAATGACTTTCCAGCTGGTTTATCATCATCTTTGATGGTTATTTTCTCTGGTACTTTAACATCTTTCTCTATAGCTGGCGTTAATCCAGCCACCCCTTTTGCTAAAGCCCGAACATGTTCTGGTGTCGTACCACAACACCCTCCTAGGAGCCGAACACCTTGATCACGAAGCTCTTTGGCGCAAGTTTCAAAATATTCTGGCTCATTTTCGTAAAACAGCACCCCATCACGGTATGCTGGTAAACTGGCATTTGGATAAGCGGCCATAAATGCCTTTCTCGGAAGGGGTACAGATTCTAAAGACGTCACCATTTGTGATGGTCCAAACCGACAATTCACTCCGACAACATCTGCCCCTAGACTCTCCAACTGAGTCAATGCATTAGGTAAGGCTACCCCATTTTCAAGCACTCCTGGCTCATGCATGGAAACGTTCGTAATAATTGGTAAGTCCGTCTCCTCCCTAGCAATCTGTAAGACGGTTCTTAATTCTTCCAAACTGTAATATGTTTCTAAAATTAACCCATCAACACCTTCTAACAATAGACAGTATAGCTGTTCTCTAAAACTTCGTTTAATTTCTTCTAATTCAATAAAATTTTGAGCCCCATGTATCCCACCAATATTTCCGATCACATATGCTTCCCCATTACTAGCTTCTTTTGCAATTCGGACGGCTGTTTGGTTAATCCTTTTTACTTTTTCTTCTAAACCATAACGAGCTAGTTTAATATAGTTGGCACCATACGTATTCGTCTGAATCACATTTGCTCCTGCATGGATATATGCCTCATGTACATGCTTAATCTGATCGGGATGGGTAATGTTTAGTTCTTCAAAGCTACGATCCACCCCATGTGAATATAAAATCGTCCCCATCGCACCATCAGCAATCAATAACTCGCTTTGTAAATCGGTCAACATACTCAAGATTCGTCCACCTCCAATTGTCCAATATAATCCAATGCTTGCTTTAGATCCGCAATAATATCATCTTCATGTTCCACTCCAACAGAAGCACGTAACAGACGGTTCGATAAACCATATGAAAGCCTCACTTCTTCTGGGATATCCATATGTGTTTGTGTCACTGGATACGTCAGGAAACTCTCTACCCCTCCCAAACTTTCCGCGAAGGTAAATAATTGTAATTGTTGTAGAAACGGTTCAACTAATGCTTCTTTCGTTATTTCAAAACTCAGCATCCCACTTCTTCCTGGATAATAAACAGCTGTAACGAGTGGATGGTTTTCTAAGAATTTCACAACTTCTTGAGCATTCCTTTCATGTTGCCTCATCCGCAATGCCAAAGTTTTCATGCCACGAATTAAACTCCAACAATCATAGGGTCCAAGCACTGCTCCGATCGAATTATGTAAAAAACTCAATTGCTCCGATATTTCTTCTCCTTTTGCAACAACAAGCCCTGCTAACACATCATTATGACCTGCTAAATATTTTGTTGCACTATGAATGACAATGTCCGCTCCTAATTCTAATGGACGCTGTACATACGGTGTATATAATGTGTTATCCACGATATGCAGTACATTATGTTCCTTTGTTATCGCCGAGATTCGCTCCAGATCAACAGTGTGCATGAGCGGATTTGTCGGTGTCTCAATAAAGACTGCTTTCGTATCCTCTTCAATGAGTTTCGTTAGTTCCTCATAGGACTTACCGTCCCAATAAGAAAAGCGGAATCCATATTTGTCTGCAAAAATGTTAAACAAACGAAAATTTCCACCATAAATATCACGCGAAACAATAAAATGATCTTCTTGTTTAAATAATCCAAAAGTAAGTTGTACAGCTGCCATACCAGATGAAGTAGCAAATGCACCGTGGCCACCTTCTAATTCAGCCACTGCTTCTTCTAACACATCCCTCGTTGGATTACCTGATCGTGAATAATCATATCCATCATTTAATCCGATTTTTTCATGTCGATACGCCGTGGAAAAGTAAATTGGCGTACTTACAGCCCGATGATGTTCATCCCTACGATTACCTATTTGCGCTAGAAATGTATCTTGTTTACGACGACCTTCCATTTAGCAAAACCCCTCTCCCTATTATAAAAAGACATCTAACAGCAGATTCCCAATGGAAAGTTCAAAACTGGATAGATGCCTTTAGTTGTCTAATCGGCACATAGTATATTCATTTTAAAAATTAAAAACGTTTTTTATCAGTCGTATCGATTTGTGTTATTTTCCCATTATGGACCGTGATGACAACCGAACCAAAGGCAATTTTATCGATACTCTCTTTCAAATAATCTAATGTCTGTTCTGTGACTTTACTCATGTTCTCATCTTCCCCTCCGATAGATTGTTTCTGCATATTCATTCAGAATTTACATAAATAGATATGCAGACAGTTGCCGATAGAAGAAGGCTTGGATCTCATTGTTTTGGTGGTCCAATAACATCAAAAGACCTCTTCTCACGTTTGTAAGAAGAGGTCGTATTTATTTAATCGTCACTCTTCTTATCTATCAGGCATTTCGCTTGCTGGAATTGGCACAGTACTTCATAAGTCTGTTGCCGAGGCTTCAAAGGGCCAGTCCCTCCACCTCTCTGGATAAGAATAAACTTTTCATTTAATTGTAAATATAACTATACTGTTGTTCGAAATGATTGTCAACCAATTATATAA
>JAPFCO010000381.1 GCA_026169505.1 Pseudogracilibacillus sp. | reverse complement strand
AGACCATGTCCATCCCTTAAATAACTCTTCGGAAAAAGTATAGTTATAATAAACACTGTCTGAATCACATCTAGCTCCTGGATAACGGTTCCAATACCATGTTCCACCAACGTCATCCGCTTTTTCAAATACTTTTGTGGAATAACCATTTTCACGTAGGCTATGAAGCATATATAGCCCTGAAAAACCAGCTCCAATGACAACAGCATCATAGTCAGGTTTTACATGGACAGATTTTTTCTTACCAGTCATATTAATCCTCCTTATTTTTAAATGAAATAGGAATTTCGATTACAACCCTAGTTTTTTTAAAAGTATTGCATATAATTATAATCCCAGAGCATCGGCATCTAATTAAGTATTATCAATACGATGGTTATTCTTACTTAAAAACTTCTCTATTTTCGATATTGTTCCTTTAATCCGTTCTTGGAAAACCGCCATGTTTGTAAAGTAACCATGGACGAGTCCTTCTTCTAAAAATGTATCTACTTTTACGCCAGCCTCTTTTAGGCGTTTTGCATATGCATGCCCCTCATCTCTTAGTACATCGTTTTCGGCAGTAATAACAAATGCAGGCGGTAAATTGTTTAAGTCTTTTGCAACTAATGGAGCGGCATACTTATCTTTTTTATCGTCTTCGTCTCTTACGTAGTGATCGACAAACCAAACCATCAGTTCTTTATCTAATCCATATCCTTTTTGAAACTGTTTATAAGAAGGTGTATCATAACTCAAGTTTGTTACAGGGTAAATTAAGATTTGAGCAGAAATGTTTGGTCCATTTTCATCCCTCGATCGTAATGCTACAGCTGCCGATAAATTTCCACCTGCACTATCCCCACCTACGATGATGTTCGATGGGTCCCCATTTAAATCTACAGCATTTTCGTGCACCCATTTTAGCGCCTCGTATGAATCATTGAATGGAACAGGATATTTATATTCTGGAGATAAACGATAATCTACCGACACTACGACACTACCTGTTTTATTGGCGATCATTCGGCAACTGGGATCTACCATTTCGAGATCTCCAATTACCCATCCCCCACCATGATAATAGATGAATAGAGGGAAAGGTCCGCTTCCTTCTGGTGTGTAAATTCTTGCTTTTATTTCTGCATCACCAACTGAAATAAGTCGATCTTCCACATTTGCTACAGCAGCTAACTCCACCTCCACTAGGGGAGCTTGTGTCATCATCTCTCTAACTGCCCGAGCCTCCATTGTATGCATAGCTGGCATTTCATTAAACCCTTCTAAATACACTTTTGATTCTGGACTTAAATTCGACATCGTTTTCTTCCTTTCTATATTATAATTTGTATATTAGAAGTATATGTTTTTCACATAATTAAGATTACTCTCAATTTTGCATATACTTACTACCCCAAAAGGAGATGGTAATATGGCTTCTTATCATACAATTAAAGAATCGATCCATGAGATAGAGAGACAATCTATACAAAGCCAAGAAGAACAAATCTATCAAGTTTTAAAAGTATATTTAAAATTATTTCCAGTGTTAAATTGTTATTTATATCGCTATTCTCCAATCGGATATTTAGCGGAGGGTGTCATTTTAGTAGATGGAGATGGCTTGCAACATATAGGAGATATACGAGATGATATACGTACATTACCTGTCATTTATCCAGCCATTCATGAAAGAAAAGCAAAATACTTTTCAGGCATTGAATATTTTAAACAGACGAGTAGTAAATATATAATCCCTACTAGTGTTAACTCAGTCGTAGTTGTACCGATCCTCTTTCAATCCTCAGTAATTGGTTATATATGCAGTAATAGAATTAAAAATAGCGTAACAATCACCAAAGGTATGCTGTCATCATTTACCGAATTTGGTAAATTAGCAGGAGAATTAATCTTTCAATCGAATAGTACAGTCAAATCTCCTCTATTAAGTAGAAGAGAGCTAGAGGTCATGCGAAGAATTTCTTGGGGAGAAAGTATAAAAGAAATGGCCGATAAAATGGAAATCAGTGATTCAACGGTTAAGCAATACATAAAAACAGCGATTCAAAAGCTCGGGTCAACCAATCGTGCCCACGCTGTTGGAGAACTTTTTCGAATGGGTATCTTATCATAACCGTAAGTAATAGTATATTTAGAAATACAAATGCTCGCTAAGCTATACTTAACGAGTATTCAAGACAACTAGCTGTCACTAGCT
The DNA here is from genome assembly GCA_026169505.1 of Pseudogracilibacillus sp. Taxonomy (GTDB): domain Bacteria; phylum Bacillota; class Bacilli; order Bacillales; family Amphibacillaceae; genus Pseudogracilibacillus. Next base: position 2,065 of record JAPFCO010000381.1, on the reverse strand, counting down.
AACATTTGTGATGCCATATCATACATTTCTTTTATTCCAGACACTTGGGCATATTCGGCGACAATAATTGGACTCGCAGCGTTTAATTCTACTATATGCTCATACATTTTCGACCACGTTCTACCACCTGCATTGTCATAGGCATGGATTAGTTGTGTTAGACCTTCTTTACCAAAGATGAGATAATGTGCTGTAAAATCAATGGAGACATCATCTACCCCAACTTCCGTCCAGTCGATTAAACCAGTAACGGAGTTATTTCTATCAATAAGGATATGACCTGGATGTAAATCACCATGTTTTAGACCTGTTTGTGTTGGCCAAAGCAAATCATTAGCTAACCAAACTTGCCAGCGATCCCATAAGTTTCGATTTACGTTGAATTGCTCTTTTACACGGTTCATTCTCTCACTCATAGATGTTCTTAAATCACTAGAATCAACAATTGGAATCCCAGCGTTCCTAAACTCATCTGTAGTAACTGAATGTAAATCTGCCAACATCTCACCTAATGAATGATAATATTCATCAGGCACATTATTCTCATCTATCGTCCATACATAAGCTTGTTTTTCCATATCAGTTGTTGCTGTAGGAATGCCATCGAGTTCTTTATACGCGATCAATTCATCCGAGAAAACAGACCAGTGTGGAACTTGAAATTTCACCTGTTTCCTCATTAAATCCAAAGCCTTTTTCTCTTGATGAGCATGTCTCATAGATTCTTTCTTACGTGGAATTCTCAATATCCACTTATCACCATTGATACCTTCAGCATGTGCGACTCTAAAATCGACGCCTGACTCATTTATTTTTATTGTCTCATCGACGATATCTAATCCTTCGTTCATAGCTAATTTCTTAATGGCTAGTTTGTTCATTTTGATCTCCTTTTAATTTTCAGTTTATTTTTTAACACCATACACAGATTTTATTTCACAAGTGAAAAGTGAGCCACCACTTAAATCGTTTATTTGCTTTTTCTTTACTTTAACCTCTTCCCTTGTAATTACACCTAAATCAAGCAACTCCTTATCATAACATATAATAACAATCATAAGAACTTAACTTCTTATAATCATCTGAAATATAAAGTAAGTGTATATTTAGACCGCTTTTTAGTAGTCCTTTTTCGCTCAAAAAATCAGCAAATTCTAATTCCTCTTTTTCCCATTGATATTTTTTTCTTGCTCCTTTACAATAGATCGTGTGTTCTGTTATGTGGAGGGTGATTACAATGGATTATGCTGTATATCCTAGAAATGATATTCTTTGTATTGATATACGGTCTTTTTATGCAAGTGTGGAAGCAACCAAGTTGATGCTCGACCCCATGACAACAATGCTAGCTGTTGTTGGTGACTTTAATCGATCTGGTAGTATCGTTCTTGCTGCATCACCTGCCCTTAAGGAAAAGTATGGCATTAGTAATGTCAGTCGTTTTTTTGAGATCCCAAATGACCCGGATATTGTTTTAGTGCAGGCAAACATGGCTGACTATTTACATGCTTCCGTCGAAATTACTAAGTTTTTAAATCAATATGCACCTAAAGAAGCGATTCATCCCTATTCGATTGACGAAACATGGATTACTGTAAATGGTCTTGAAAAACTATTTGGTGATCGTTGGCAAATAGCGAGAATGATTAAAGATGATCTGCTCGACACTTTTGGATTGACTTGTTCAATAGGTATCGGTGACAATAAATTCCTCGCAAAAGTCGTTATGGACCTGCACGCTAAAGAAGAAGGAATTGCTGAATGCCGATATGAAGATGTTGCGGAAAAGCTATGGCCATCCCCTGTTGAAAAAATTTGGGGAATCGGTTCTAAAATGAAACGAAATTTATATCGGTTAGGTATTACAAAGCTTGGTCAGATTGCAAACTATCCCTTATCTTCTTTAAAGAAACATTTCGGAGTTATGGGAGAACAATTATACTGGCATGCATGGGGAATTGACTTAAGCCCAGTTACAGGTGACTTTTTCACTGTAAACCAAAAAGGTTTTGGACATGGAATTACCTTATTAAGAGATTATAATGAAAAAGAAGTAACTACTTGT
>JAPFCO010000177.1 GCA_026169505.1 Pseudogracilibacillus sp. | reverse complement strand
AGCAGCAATATTAGCCTTATTTGTATGTACTACAAAATGTTCTTCCAATTGTTCGATATGATGAACGGAAACACCAAGACGAATATCAGCTTGTAATTGGTTCGCTTGGTCAATTAATAGAGTGGATTCTTTGATACCATTCCACCATTCCCCATTAGGTTCTTCATGAAGCTGACCTAGTAAACGACCGCCAGCTTTAGGGAATTCATCAATAACGACAACAGATAAATCATGTTCTCTACATTGAATGGCAGCAGATAAACCAGCTGGTCCTGCACCAATTATTGCGATATCATTTATTTGCATCTTGATTTTCCCCCTCCCTCTTTGTATATTCAGCATAGGTTCTAGGGAGTGGCCCCTCATTGTTTGGATTGAGTGGGTCAGGTTGTACTTGACCACTTTCAACGACCATATTATCTTCGATAGGAGTGAGGCAAGCTCTAATATTAGAGACATTATTTACAGTACAGCGACATTCATAACAATGCCCAATATTACAGTAGATCCCTCGTGGGTTCCCAGATTCCTCATGTTGACGTAACGTGCGAATCCCATTTGCTAAAAGAGCTGATGCAATTGTATCACGCTCAAATCCATCATATGTTTGTCCGTCAAATTGAAATGATACTTGTTTTTCTTCTTCAAGTTTGCCCAAAACGGGATGATCGATAATTCGTTTAGTCATTTTTTATGCCCCCCAAATCTGATAATGAAAGAGGTCGAACGGGAGGTGCAACTTTTAAAGGAATGACATCTGTTGGATTCTCTTGCGTTAAGTCTGTTAACACTTTATCGACAGCTGGTCGACACGTCCGTCCACCACAAAAGCCCATGCCAGCTCTCGTTCTTAATTTTAATTCACGTGCATTACAATTAAATCTTTCTGCAGTCGCTTCTAAATCAGCTAAACTGACTTCTTCACAGCGACAAATGATAACATCTTTCATATGCCTCCCCCTTACTATTTATAAAAATTAATACAAAGTTCATAATAATTACATTCTAACACAAAATATAGCAGATTTTATGTTAATATGATAATAGTGTTAAAAATTTATACATAATTGTGTTTGGAGGTCTAGCCAATGAGTGAAAAGAACTATGAAGTAGCAGTAATTGGTGGAGGTATTGTCGGTTCTGCTGTAGCTTATTATCTTGCTGAATCAGGCTTGGATTGTATTTTGATTGAAAAAGATGAAGTCGCAAGTGGAACAAGTTCTAAGTGTGATGGAAACGTTACAATCGTTGATAAAGATCCTGGCTTTGATAGTCATATGTCTTTAGTAAGTCAAGAATTAATGAGCGATTTAGACGGAAAGCTCGACATTCCATTTGAATACCGAGCACATGGCAGTATTCTAGTATGTGACAATGATGATGAAATGCAAGCTGCGACGGATTGGGTGAAAACACAAAATGAAGCAGGGTTGAAATTTAATGTGTTAGATCCAAAAGACATTCGCAATGAATCACCATATTTTGCGGAAGATATCCCAGGTGGTCTTGAGTGTGAAACAGATTCATTAATCAATCCGTATTTATTTTGCTATTCTTTAGTTGATAAAGCAAAGCGAAACTTCGGATTAGAAATAAAAACACAAGCAGAAGTAACGAATATTACAAAGGAAGCATCAGGTGAGTTTCTAATTGAAACATTGAATGGAGACGTGCGTGCCAAAAAGGTCGTAAACGCTGCAGGAGTTTGGGCGCCATTTATTGGGAAGATGCTTGATCTAGATATTCCAATTATCCCTCGTAAAGGGCATATTATTGTGGGGTCAAGAGAAAAACCTGTCATGTTTCGGAATATGATGGAGTTTGGTTATTTAATGAATAAATTTGGACGTGATCGGATTTCTGATGAAATAACAGCAAGACATGGTGTGGCAACTGTTATGGAGCCAACTGAAAGCCAGAACTTCTTACTAGGAAGTAGCCGTCAATATGTCGGTTATGATAGTTCGATTGACATCCAAGTCGTACAAACGCTCGCAAGAAGGGCATTAAGATTCTTTCCAAAAATGGATGATTTTAAAATTATTCGTGCTTATACTGGATTCCGTCCATTTACAGAAGATCATTTACCAATCGTCTCGGCTGTTGAAGAAATACCTGGATTTTACATTGCAGCAGGGCATGAAGGGGATGGCATTAGTTTAGCGACAGGAACAGGTAAGTTAATGGAAGAAATTATTAATGAAAAATCGGAAACAATTATTCCAACAGAACCGTTACGCTTTGATCGTTTTGCTAAGGCAAATGTATAATTAATCGCGCTCTATCGATAGAACGGATTCGAGGGGCGCTGTTTTTTTCTATAAATAGTTGAAATGTTCCACAGTTATTGTGTATGATAATATTATTGTTTTATGTCTAGTAGATGATAGGGTGAAAATAAAGCGGTATCATATATGGTTGCCAATATGAATAAGAAGAAAGCGATGTGGGAAGTTATGTTTCGAGTATTGAAAATGGGAAGTGCATTCATAGGTATCATTGTTGGAGCAGGGTTTGCTTCAGGACAAGAGATTTTGCAATATTTTACAAGTTTTGGTCATATGGGAACCGTGGCGGCAATCGTATCAACGATTTTATTTGCATATCTTGGTATGACATTGACTAAAATCGGCAGTCGGTTGCAAACGTTATCACATAAAGATGCCATTTATACGATTAGTGGTCGATGGTTAGGAATTATTGTTGATGCTATTTTAGTTTTTACACTATTTGGTGTAGGTGTCGTAATGGTTGCTGGAGCAGGCTCTTTATTAAATCAGCAATTTGATCTTCCTATATTCGTCGGAAGCTTGGTCATGATTATTTTAGTCATGCTAACGATGTTGTTACAAGTAAACAAAGTAATAGGCGTCATTGGAAGTATAACACCGTTTTTGATTTTAGCGGTTATCGTTGCGGCTATCTATAGTCTTTCTACAATGGATATGAGTTTTAACGAATTACATCCGATTGCATTAGAACAAGATAATAGTTTTCCTAACTGGTTCGTAGCAGCGTTGAACTATGCTTCGTTTAATATCGCGGTTGGAGCAGGTATGTCGATTGTGATGGGGGCAGCAGAGAAAGACGAACGCATTGCTGCTTTAGGTGGCCTTGTTGGTGGACTTGGAATTGGTGTACTAATTATTTTATCTCATTTAGCAATATTCTCTAAAGTAGATATTGTTGCAGCATATGATATGCCTTTACTGAAAATTGTCGATGCCATT